>JBNMOV010000272.1:0-6640 GCA_051275765.1 Maribacter sp.
GGTTTAATTCCTGACTTTGACAACTCTACTATCATTGCCTTGAATTCATTTTCATATTTCTTTGCCATAATCCTAATATACTATTTAAGGACTCTTATAATTCGTCACATCAAAGGTAGACACTCCAAAATTATCTGATAAGGCATTTTGGTACAAAGGTTAAGCGAACCCGTAAATCACACATAGAAAAGGACAAGGAGGAGGAAAAAACCTTTTTAAAAAACTTCCAGAAAGACTGATGGATATTAAGAAAGAGTACATACAGGATTCTGGATGGAAGCAATTCAACCTTTATTTTCAAGACGAATCCCGATTCGGGCTGATGACACATACAGGAAGCTGTATTACGGCATGCGGAGTACAGCCAGTTTCTGATTTCCAACACAAATTCGACAATACGTACCTGTGGGGAAGCTATTCCCCCATAGATGGTGATAGTTTTGTCTGGGAGATTAATGGTGTAAGCTGTATTATATTTGAACAATACCTAAGGAATTTCTCAGCCTACAAACCTGATGAATTCAAAATTCTAGTCATTGATAACGCAGGCTTCCATTCTGTCAAGAACATAACCATCCCAAGTAATATATACTTATTGAATATTCCAGCTTATTGTCTCGAACTCAACCCTTGTGAACAGATTTGGCGGCACATAAAACAACAGTTCAAAAATCAGGTGTTTGAAAATATCGGAAAAATAAAAGAATGGCTTCATAAAAAGGGTACGGGCAATGTCTAAGCAAACCATTAAATCTATTTGTTCAAATCATCATTATTTAGATGCAATTAAACCGCTACTTTAAAATGAAATCCGTATAACAGTTCAAAATAATCAATAATATCAACGCTATGCGGCGTTTTGGTTTTAGTGTTTTTTTGTTGGCTGCTACTTTTTTCCATTGATGTAAAAAGTGGCAAAGAAATCTAGACCCGATGGGATTCTTAACGCAAAAAAAGTACTGAAAATCCTAAACTGCATAAACTCGATTTGGCAGCATTTATTACGCTTGGCTTCATCGCCTACTTAGCGTAGTTTCTTTTGCTATAGTCAGTTTATACTCAAACAGTATTTTGTTTAGGATTTATAAGTTTTTGGAGCGTTAAAAACGCTGGACAGCGGTGATTTTTGATTCTTTTTATCTAGAAAAAGAATAAGGAAAAAAATTACTTCTTAAGCAAAAACACAACGAACTTTTAACCAAAAAAGCATGGAATTTTAAGCGAGCTAGGTTAGGAGGCATTAAAAAATAATGGATTTTAAAATGCCTTTAAACTTTCACGACATTTGTCAAAGCAGTATTATTTTTTCAAGATTCCTTGTGGAAAATTCATAAAAAAACGGTCAATCCATATATGGATTGACCGTTTAATATTAAGAACAATATGAACGTTTCATTAGAGTTTTCCCCCGTCGTGCTCGTCTTGCCATACTTTTAATTCGTCCCATTTTCCTTCTGCTGCCATAGCTGATTGTAATGGCCATGAAGCTGGATCACGCTTACGAAAACGACTTCCTGCCGCTTCTAGTATTTCACCTAATTTATCTAGTTCTGTCTTTGCTAAATCGGCAAATGTAGAGATACCTGCGTCCTTGATGATCTGATTAATCTTAGGTCCGATTCCTTCAATTTTCGTGAAGTCATCTTCTCCGCTAACTTTAGCTTTTTTCTTTGGTGCAGTTTTCACTGCAGCCGCTGGAGCTGAATCAGAAGCTGGAGCAGTTCTTTTCTTCTTGCCTTTACCTTTTGGGGTAACTGCTGAAGCAAATCCACCTACAGGCTCTATGCTAACGAATGTTCTTCCTTTTCGTCCTTTGTGAAACTTCACTGTTCCATCTACCAATGCGTGTAAAGTGAAATCTCTACCCATTCCTATATTAAGTCCTGGATGGTATTTAGTTCCTCTTTGGCGAACGATGATATTGCCTGGCCTTACTACCTGACCTCCGAATAATTTGACACCGAGACGTTTACTCTCACTGTCCCGTCCGTTGTCCGTACTACCTACACCTTTTTTGTGTGCCATGATAATTTATTTAGAAAGTAGGGATTGGAATGTTGGAAATTGGAAATTGGAAATTGAATTCCTTTATTTATTTTCAATTACCTATTTTCTAATCACTACGTTTTTTGTTAAAGAATAAATGAGCCAAACGGATGGCTACATTGTCATACGAAATGTGATACTAGAAACTAATACCGTCCACTTTGATCTTAGTGAATGACTGGCGATGACCATTCTTCCTCTTGTAGCCCTTACGACGCTTCTTTTTAAAGATGATTACTTTATCGCCTTTTACGTGTTCTAGCACGGTAGTATTGACAGCTGCACCACCTACTGATGGTGTGCCTACACTTATTGTACCTTCGTTATCTACGAGAAGTACTTTGTCGAAAGAAAGGTTGTCCCCTTCTGATGCGTTGAGCCGGTGGACGAAGATCTCTTGACCTTCCTCAACTTTAAACTGCTGACCGGCAATCTCCACAATTGCAAACATGTGTTATAAAATTTTAATGATTCATAGAAGTTGTTTAAATTTAAACCGCTCCTTTAGAAAATGAGTGCAAATATAGTCCTTTTTTATCAAAAAACAAATTAGACGCTGGACTTCGAGATGCTAGACGCTAGATTTCGTAATACTTGGATGAATCTTTTAATATAACACTATGTTCTTTGAATATATTGGTTAGTTATAGGTCAATTTTAATTTCTAAGGACTCATGACCTAGTATCCTCAAAATCCTATATTTTGCTTAAAAGTTAGTTATGTTTTTGGTTGAGGAACAAAAGTGCTTCTTGTTCTTTTCCTAGATGAAAAGAACGAAATAACATCTTTCAAAAACATAGGGAGCTTTTCTTTTTAAATTTTGAGCATCCTATCAGAACAAGATAGTTACTTGACTGACCAATAATTTTAGAGAACATAACCTATATAACTAGAGGCTAGATGAATAATTCATCTAGCCTCTAGTATTTATCATTTCAATAAAAGTATTGACTAAGGTTCACAAATCTCTACGTCATCCACTTCCATAGTGGTCGTATTCGTACTATTATCTCCTGTGTATACGAATGCGATATGTGCTGTACCTCCAGTAGGTAATGTGATTTCTCCTGAAGGAACTTTATCACTGAAATTATTGCCTCCTGCATCTGCAGCATCTGCTATATTAGCGGATAATGTTGTCCATGTTGCTGATCCTACATTGCTACCATCAAAGTTTTCTGATATGAGTACTTCTAGTGGATCATGTCCTGAAACTGCATAACCTATAATGGTATTGAATGACAATACTTGAGCGGTAGAAATATTAAATGAAGGTGTAATTAACCATGTTTCCAAGTCTGGACCATTCGCATTAAATCCTTGTATCTTAGCGAATACATCTCCTCCAAATTCTCCGAATACCCAAGGATCATTTCCTTCCTGTGGAAGATTAGACCAACCTGCTACAGCTAAGGTATTATTATTTTCTCCTGTACCTGAAGAGAAATTTTCGTTTACTTCACAGTCACCGCCGCCGCCGCCGCCGCCTTCAGCAGTAACATCGTTTAGGTTACGAATATTTAATTGAGGACCATTGAATTCTGAAACGATGGCTACTAAGGATACGTTTTCTCCATTAGTTGGTGCTAGTGCATCTGCAAATCCTGCACTGAACTGTGTCCATAAATCTATTGAACCTGTACCATCATTTAATGTCAATCCTCCGCTGTAAGTTATTGCTCCTGTCAATGCAGCTCCTTCTATTCTTACCAATGTAGATTCTAGTCCATCTAAGTTAGCTAATATATCAGCAATCGAAGTAGTAACAGGGGAAACACTTCCTGAACCTGTTACAGTTGCATTATTATTAGATATATAATTTACTTGTAAAAGGCCATTGAATTCAGAAAGTTCCTCGCCAGAAATCACAATTTCTACTTCATCATTTAGATTAAGAAAGTGATCAGCCGAGAAGCGAACTGTAATTCCTCCTGTAGCATCTTGGATAACTACATTCTGGCTAACAGTATTACCTTCTATTCTATCAGAAATAACTGTTCCTACTATTTTTGTATCTGCTGGTGCATTGGTTTCTGTACCTGTAAATAGTGCTCTTACGTCAGCAATATCCATTTGAACTTCGCTTCCTGTTCCGCCGCCGCCATTTGAGCCGTCGCAACGATCTGCTGCCATGCTTACATCATCTGTGTCTCTGATGAGCATTTGTATATCATCGCCGAAAGCACCTGCAATACCTATTACTGTACCATTCCCGCCTGGGATGATATCAGCAGCAAAATCAGCAAATCCACTATTTCTAATGATCACTGTATTCCCATCGCAATCTGTAAGGTTTCTATTTAAAGATTCTGTATTTACAGCGTCCGCATAAGTTTCACCTATTTCTCCATCTATAAACTGGACATCTTCCAATGTAACTAACGTTCCTATCACATCACCAAAAAGGTCATTGATACTCACGATAGCAGGAATGACGTTTTGGCCAGTTTCACCAGCGAATATATGCTCGTCTGCTATTACGGGAGAAATCCTTCCTAGGAAGCCATTATCCCCTACTCCTGCACCTAATGAATATACACCGAATTGATCTATAGTCAAACCTTGACATTTGATATATAGTCTTCTTCCTTCTTGGTATTGACCAAAAATATCATTGATATCCAAAGATACTTTCAATCCACCTGTTTCGTCTTGGATATATACTTCTTTATAGAAGTTACCTGTTTCATCACTAGTAGTTACTACTCCAGAGATAATGAGGTCATCTGTAATGTCTACTAAACCACCCGCGGCATCAAAAACAGTTTTTAATTGTGCGATGGTACTATTCACTACTACATCATCCGGAATTTCTCCGAAGGTAGCAGGTGGCTGATCAAAATCCTTATCGACACAGCCATTAAAACTAACTGCTAGAAGGGCACTTAAAAAAAGTACGGAAATTGGATAAAATACCTTTTTCATTTTATTATATATTTGGTATTAAATTAGATTTTATTGAGTGTTCAATTATTAATTTATAAATCAAACCTCTAATAAAATTCTTGAATATAATATTTAGAATAATCTCAGGAATTAAATATTTTTTTAATTAAATATAATTTCCTAATACAGTCTAAAATTTAATTATTTGAAAATATAGTTTTAGAATCTAAATGCTACTTGTGCGAAATAATTAATTCCATATGCAAAATAATATTTACTAGGGAATTTTTCTAAATTATTAGGCTCGTATCTTAGTTGTTCATATCCTCCTGTAGCAAATTTTCTATTATTCAATACATTGGAAACACCTACCGTAATATAGATGTAGTACTTATAATCGAATCGCCATGATTTACCTCCGAATAAATCTAAGGTATATTGATTTTTTAATTCTTCTTGTGCTATTGTATTATCCCATGTTATTGTACTAGGATCTACTTCTGATACTCCATCTTCTGTTCTTCTTAATGGATTAAAATTCATGTACATTTCATCGAAATAATTAAATGTAACATTAGCAAACCAGAATTTAGGAGAGTTATATTTCAATCCTACAGAATATGCTCTTTGTGGTGTATTATTCACATAAAAATTCTTCTGATAAACTTTTCCTAAAGGAATAGTGATCGCCCTATTATCTATAGTAAATACTGCATCAGGTCTACTCGTATAAGTATATTGTCCTATTGCTGCTGCTGCTGTAATATAAAGTCCTGTAACTACCTGTGCTTCAGCAGCTATTTCTATTCCAAAGTGCTGTTTATCAATACCACTAAGCCCTAGTGTTCCAAAGGAATTTTCTAGGATATCGTTACCTTCATTATCCAATAAAATACCTGTTCCATCATTAAAAAATGTTAAGGCATCTACTCCGTCTTGGAACTTGGTATAATAACCAGTAATCCTTGCTTTATAGTAAGGTGATTTTAAATAATACCCACCTTCTATTGATTTTATTTTTTCAGTAGTCAAACCATCTAAGACTTGATTTCTAGTACGAGGTGATAAATAAGAATCTCTGAAAGACGGTGGACGCGCCATTATTGTACCATTAGCAAATAAATAATTACGCCCATTTAATTTATATGTCGCACCTACTTTTGCTCCATATTCAAGGAAATTTTGTTTCTCCGAATCTCCAAATGAATTTTCTGGAAAAATACCATTCCTAAAATTACCTGTTCTCCAGTATTGTGTATATCCTGCATTTACTGCAGCGAAAACATCTACTTTATCCAACTTAACCTGTCCTTGAACCCATGCTCCAGTAGAACTAATATTGGAATCATAACTATATCCAAAAACATCACCTTTTTCCAATACTTTATTAGGTGTATTTAAATCATTTTGGATTTTATCATCATCTCCTGGAAAATCCCTAGATGCGAATCTATTTACATCCAAATAAAAATCACCTCCTAATAAATCTGATACTCTTTTATGATTATGCGTATTTTGTCTACGATAAAATGCACCAGAATTTATCGTAAAATATTCTCCTATTGTCGTATTATAATTAATATTAAAATCAGCTTTTTTTCTATCGTATCTTCTATCTTCTACAATATATTTAGAGCGAACACCTGTGTAGCTATTTCCATCTATACCATTGGCATTTTCTATTGTTTCTTCTGCTGAAAGATAATT
>JBNMOV010000273.1:0-6620 GCA_051275765.1 Maribacter sp.
ATATGCTGTTTAGGCTGTTCTACTCTTGCGATATTCTTATGCTCTGGCAATGATCTTATCATCGATTGTTTTACTATCGGAGCATTCACATATTGTGGAGTTGGCATGGGTAAATAAACTACCTCTGGACGATATACTACCTGTTCAATTCTAGTTGGATTGGTATTGATATTGTCTTCTCTTGCCACTACAGCTGCTACTTGGTTATTCTGACTAAAATAATAATCATTAATTTTATTTTCAAGGGAAGTCATATTATCCTTGCTATACTGAAGTTGTTGTGCTACTACATCTAGTTGACTACTATATTCATAATTAAACATCGCCAATGTAATGATCAGGCAAGCTGCTGCTGCACGACCTGTCCAAAGCAGGATAGGCTTATAGTTTTTCTTGGGTTTCTCAGGAATGCAACTGTCTATCCTTTCCCACATATCCACCCCTGGTTCGTCTTGGTAACCAGAAAGCCGATCTCGGAAAAAGTCTTCCAATCCATCATTATCGTTATCTAAATTATTATCCATCTATAGTGCTAAATCAAAATTTTTTCAATCTTTTTTCTCAGGCTAGCTTTAGCCCTTGATAGTTGTGATTTGGAAGTATTGACACTAATACCTAGCTGATCTGCTATTTCTTGGTGGCTAAAACCTTCTACTACATATAAATTGAACACCAATCTATATCCATCGGGAAGCAACTGTACCAATTTCATCAAATCCTGTGCTCCTAAATCACTAACTACATTTTCATTCGTAGGAATGAGTTCCGTCTTCATTCCAGAAAATTCGTTAAATACGAGTCTTTTTCGTTTTCGTATGAATCTCAAACATGAATTCACAACCACTCTTCTTATCCATCCACCCAAAGGTCCAATAGGACGATATTGATACAAATCGGAATATACTTTAATAAAGCCTTCCTGCATCATGTCTTGTGCCTCTGATCTATCTCGAGAATACCGCATACAAATCCCCATTACATCCCTACGGAACATATTGTACAAGTCATATTGAGAGGCCTTGTCTCCTTTCAAACAACCTTTGATGATATTTGCTTCGTCTTTTTTCAAGCGATTTTTTTAGTATTTCCTTGTTATTTATCTAGTGCAATCCGTTTTGATATGGTTGCATGATTAGTTTCCATTTTCCTAATATACAATGAATAGACCGCAAAAAGGGTCTTCTAATTTCATTTAGGAGTAGTTTTAAGAAAAGCTTAACAGGAGAGATAATTTTCTGCTGAATAGGTAAATTAGTGAAAATTAAGTATTTTGACTACTAGATTTATTGACCTACAGGTAAATGCTATCATAAACTTCATTAAAAAATTTCTATTTTTTGGGATTTTGCTTTCTCAAAAATCTTTCTTTCTGATTATCAATGGCATACAAAAAACAATAACATCGCTACAAATAGTAATAAAACTAAGATTTTGACGAAAAAATCTAATTGCATCAAATTACGATTTAAAATATACTTGAGGTCCTTAGCAAAGCTTAAAAAGAAAATTAAAGAGCAAAAAAACAGAGATCTATACGAAAACAAAAGTTGGTCTAATCCCTTTGGAAAACAGCTCAAAAAAAGTAAATCGTCTTCTTAAAAAATTGCTAATAATCTTTATTAATAGGCATTATTCCAAAATGCTTTTTTAGATTCTGTGCTTTTTTTCAAAAGCGAATCTTTTATTGATCCCGACGCAAGCATCGGAGAATTCACAGACTAAATGGTCTTCCTGGATTAATCCTTGAAGCCGAATCATTGGATGGTAAAGTAAAATTTTTGCTTATATCTATAGTTTTTCCTTTGAAAGAAAAATCTGATTTATAATAGACTTTATTACGAATAATTGATTATAGCCAAATCGACCTTTTAAAAATCTACTGCGTTATTTCCCTTAACCGTAGCTAAGGCTACGATTTTCGAAAAAGGCCTTGTTTATTTCCAAAATCTCTAATTTGTCTCTTATAAAAAACTATTCGTAATAAAGTCTAATGATGAATATTTTACATCAAAAAATAACAGTAATATTATCAGAGCAGAATATGGAAGTTCTCTTGATGGATGGTTTAATTTTTTCGTAAAAATCGGCTATCGAAAATCAATTTTCAAGTTATCAGAAATAAATAATATAAATTCTCAACAACAAAGCCAACAAGAATTAAAAGTAAAAATAAAAATTCAAAAACAAAAAAATTACCTGTAACTAACTGATTGTCAATGTTAATTTTTAATAAAAAAGTATTTTGGAGTAATGTCTAATATGCTAAATAAAAAAGATAGGACAGAACTGAATAATGATGCTTTATATTCAGGCAGATCATCTTATGATTTAGTCCCTTTTTTCTTATTGTTAGAATGGAGGACAAGTTTTAGTCGTTTTAAAAAATAAATTTTATTCGTTCGTAATCGTCGGACGTGTTTCGTAAAACATAAGAAATAAAAGAATAAATTTTATTTCTTCGCTCAAAAGAACATGTCCAACAACTCCTCTCCTGTTAAAAATGTAGCTTTGCCGCCTAATTCAACATTAGATGAAACAATCGAAATTCGCAGGCATTCCTTTTAGTGCATCCAAGAGTCCATTTTATTATGGTTGGGTTATTATAGTCGTAGGTACACTAGGCTTATTAATGACTATTCCTGGACAAACTATTGGGCTATCTACTTTTACAGATTCTTTGATAGATGCTCTTTCCATTAGTAGGGATCAGCTGAGTTTAGCTTATATGTGTGGTACCATAGCCAGTTCTTTATTATTAATTAAGGCAGGAAAATTATTCGACCGTTTTGGGGTACGTCCTGCGGCGATGACTGCTTCTATCTGTCTTGGATTTGGTCTGTTATATATGTCTGCTACGGATACGACTATCGTTGCTTTGGAAAAAATGACTGGTTTACCTCATATGTGGATTGCTTTTCCAGTTATTTTATTAGGGTTTATGATCATTCGTTTTTTTGGACAGGGACTACTTACGCTAGCTTCCAAAACTATGATGATGAAATGGTTTGATGAATGGCGAGGTTTTGCTTTAGGATTTAGTAGTGTATTTGTGTCTGGAGGTTTTTCTATTGCTCCAGCTGTTATCGAATCATTGATACAACGTTATACTTGGGATGGGGCTTGGTTCAATATGGCCATGATATTATTATTCATCTTTCCTGTGATTATTTTTCTTTTCTTTAGAAATGATCCTGCTGATGCAGGTTTGAAACCAGATGGAGATTTGAAATTAGGAAAGAAAAATCGTCCTAATCGTTTTCCTATCAAAAAGGATTTTGAATTGAATGAAGCTAGGAAAACGCTGGCTTTTTGGATTTTTGCTGGCTTCTTGGCTTTATATGGTTTATATATTACTGGATTTACTTTTCATATTGTTTCTATTTTCGAACAAGTGGGCGAAAGCAGAGAAACAGCGGTGAGCATATTCCAATATATTGCTGTAATCGCAGTCATCACTACATTGATTTTTAGTGTATGGAGTGATTTTATCAAACTAAAATATCTATTATTCATCATGAGTTTTGGAGCGTTTCTTTCTTTATCTGGTGTCATCGCTTTAGATTTAGGAGATATTCCTTATGCTATGATGATCGTAGGAACAGGCATTGCATCTGGAATGTTTGGCGTAGTGTCTGCTGTTTGCTGGCCAAGGTTTTTTGGTAAGGTACATTTAGGTGCTATCATGGGACAAGTGATGATGGTTTTGGTTTTTGGTTCTGCATTAGGTCCTATTTTGTTTAGTAAATCTTTGACTTGGTTTGGTAGTTATGATGCTGGAGCTGCTGTTTGCTTAGTTGGATTTATTCTATTATTCATTGGAGCTATCTTTGTGAAAAATCCGCAGGAGAGTTTGGTTTAATGCTTATTTTCTTCCTTAACATTTTTTAATTATCCCTTAACTTTTCCTTATAGTTTTTGCCCTCACCTCTGTGGTCAAAGAGGCATAATTCATTTTTTAATACAAAAATTTAAAGATTATGAAAAAGGGACTAAAATTTGTAGTAGCAACGTTTGTACTAGCAATAATTTTCAATAGTAGTGCAATGGCTCAACGTGGAGGTCAAGATGGAGAAAGCCCAGCCAAAGGCGAAAGACCTTCTCCAGAAGAACGTGCAGAAAAGCAGTTAGAAAAACTGACCAAAAAATTGGACTTGAGTGATTATCAAGTGGATCAAATAGCGTATTTGAATACTGATTTGATCAGCCAAGCAGAAACCATTAAGGATGGAGATTTAGAAAGAGAGCAGAAGCGAGAAGAAATGAAGGCATTAATGAATGGTATGAATAATGAAATCAAAGCTTTATTGGACGATACTCAACTAGATAAATTCGAGAAGATGCTAGCAAAAAGGGAAGAAAAAGGTAATAAAGGAAACAGACCTCATCCTAGAGGAGAATAATAACACTTGTTATTTAACACTATTAGCATCCGCAGGAACCTACGGGTGCTTTTTTGTTTAACTACACATTAATATGACTTACAGCAATATATGAACCTTAAAATAGGTTATATTCAAAAAAGTCACTATGAAAAAGATAATCGTAATTGCCTTGTTGTTGTCAGCTTTAGTATTTTCCGTTTATTTGATATCTACTGTCATTTCGTCTGAAAGTGATTACGTTGAGATCTATTGTGATGTTAATAATTCGCAGCATTTCAAATTAACAGTATAACTACTTTGCCAATTTCAAATGCTGCGGAAAAAGACCAAATCTCAAATCTGTACCCTAAGCATTCGTAAAATTTTTACTAATTAATACCGTATTTTTTCTACTCAATAAAAAGAGATAAGGACGATCTTCATCTATGGATTCTTGTAGCTGATGATACATAGGCAATCTTTTTTCATACTCTGGTGTAACTCTTAGTTTTTCTATGAGATTGTCTGTTTCTAGAGTTCCAAACACTACATAGTTCAAACCTCCATAATAAGATTCTATATGCCAAATTTGCTTCGGATCTGATTCCACAGGACCTAGACACCCAACCTCCCACATATAAATCAAAATCATGCTTATTATGTTTATCTAAATACGCCGTCCATTCCAAAGGAATTATTTCCATCTCAATTCCTACTTTCTCAGCTGCTTCTTTGAGTAACACACAAGTTTTTTCTTTTTTAGAATTTCCATTATTAAAATCTATTCTTATGGAAAAAGCTGTTTTCTTACCATCTATTATTTTATCTATAATTCCATCACTACCTGTATCTATCCAATCACCTTCTGCCAATAATTCCCTTGCTGTTTCAATATTAAAATCGTGATATTTTAATTTAGGATTAATCTTTTCTTTAAATTTAGAATGTACAAAAGTTACAGAACGCTCTCCTCGTCCATATAATTCTTCTTCTATCAGCCTATCCACATCTATCAAATGATTAAGTACATACCTTACTCTTCTGTCTTCTAAAATGGGATTTTTTTATATTAATTCCAATATAATCATAGGCAAATAATGGCAGATTCAAATAATAAAAAGTAGTAGATTTATCCTTTTTAAATTCTACAAAGTGCTTTGGCAGACAGGAGTTCATAGCATCTATACTATTCGATTCTATAGCAGTTAAAGCTATACTTAAATCAGAGATTGTTACATAATCTATATATTCAGGATATGCTTCAAACCAAGCATTCTTATCCTCTTTTTTACTTTATATCCCCACCATTTCTTTTTCCTTTTCAGTTCTAATTTTTGATTCGTATCCCAATTTACAAATTCATAAGGACCACTACCACTTGTTGTTTTTCTTTTGAAATCCTGACCATTAAAGAATTTAGCAAATGCTATTAGGTTTTCGTCGTCTTCTAATATTTTTTGTATTTCATAATCATCACTCAGTAAATCTTTGACAGTATAATTATCCAATAAATTTTCTGGATCATAAATATATTGAGGAAGAAAATATTGATTCGCAGCAATACTCGTTTCAGCAGACATATAGGGACGTTTGCAAATAATCGTGATTTTTTTAGGATTTTTAGCATCCACTATTACATCCTCTATACAATCCAGATAAGGTTTAATATGTCTTGTTTCTGCTTCTGGTACAAAATTCAACTTGAGTGAAAACGCCAAATCATGTCCAGTAATTTCAGTTCCATTATCCAATTTAGCTTCCTTTCTTATTTCAAAATCATAATGATATTTATCATCTCTGATATATAGCTTTGCTTTTCCTTTGCCAATACAGACAAATATTCATAAATTATTGGATCTATAGCATATAGCGTCTGATGAGTTTGAAAAGCTATGATCGTGCTTTGTGCATCTGTAGCTGTCAATGTATTCAGATGCTGGACATCGCCTAAGATATGCACTCGCACTCTGCTTCCTTTTCATAATATTTTTGTGCAAAAAGGGATAGGGAGCTCAAGAATAAGTAAATGATAAGGAAGTGTTTCATGGTATATGATTTTTATTAATTGAAATTCTAATATAATAACTGATGTTACGCAGTATCAGTTTGTGAGAATATTTTTCGTCGTTGAGTAACACTATGCAGCGTTTTGGTTTCAGTTATTTTAGTTGCCTCCGTACTTTTTTTTATTGATAAAAAAAGTACCAAAAAAATCTAGACCCGATGGATTTTTTGACGCTCAAAAAACACCTAAAATCC
>JBNMOV010000274.1:0-6618 GCA_051275765.1 Maribacter sp.
CACTTAACAACGTATTTTTTCTGTCACAATAATATATCTACCAAAAATTGTATTGTTTCTTTGCGAAAATGAAGAATTATTATCTTTTAAGATATTTAAATTATTTGTTATCAAGGGAATGAGAGATCATCTTATACTTTACTCGCCTAGCTCCATATGCTAAAAATGTTATGCCCAAAATCAACAGATAAACAACTATTTTCTGGGAAGTAGCCTGTATAATTAATCCTTGCTGTGAAGCTTCTGGCGCTGGCCCGAAAACAAGCAGTAAAACATATCCAAATAAGGCTAAACAGACAAAGGACAGGACATGTCCATATATATTCGGAAAATAAGGTGTTTTATAAACTCTAATCACCATCAGTATTACCGCCAACAATAATGACCTAAATGCCATATTGACAAAAAACACATGGATAGACATTCCCAAATCCCAAGGCGTATGAGCAACACCAATAAAACCAATGCCTGACATCATACCTAAAAAGGTCATTAATATCATCCATTTTTTAGTTTTGGCCTCTTTAGGAAATAATGTAGGAATAGCATAAAAAAATAAGATAACAATCAAGCCTTGTAAGGTAAGACTAATTGTAAATAACCCTCTGGAAATTAGATTAGGATTCCCTTCAAAATCTTGTGTTCTTCCTAAGTCAGAAAAGAAATTTTCTATTAGAATATACTGAGTGGCCTCTGGTTCTCCTACTGTTCCTCCAGGATAGAAATACATTGCCAATAAAGTCATCACGAAAAACTGTACACCTCCTAATACCGCAAGAGGGAGTGCTATCTCTTTTAATTTACTTAGAATCGATTCCAAACTGTTCTATTTTAATCGTTTATCCATTAATAGCTAATAAGACAGCAACATAATGACAAATACTACCTCCTAGTACGAACAAATGCCAAATAGCATGATGATAAGTTAGTCCTTTCCAAAGATAAAAGATCACACCTACCGTATAAGATATTCCTCCTGCCGCTATCATCACAAACGTTTCATAAGGCATAGAACCTAATAAATCTCCTGGAAAAACTACTGCCAACCAACCCATTGCTACATAAACTAAAGTAGATAGTTTATTAAATTTTTCAACAAAGAATATTTTAAAAATAATCCCTAGTAAGGTCAATCCCCACAACAATGATAACAGAAGAATCCCTGAGGAATTGAACATATAAAGCAGCACAAAAGGGGTATAGCTACCTGCAATCAGAAAATAGATACTAATGTGATCCATTGTCTTCAAAAACAATTTAATTTTTGGATGGCTAAAACTATGATAGAGTGTCGAAAAACTATATACCATCAAAAATGAAAAACCAAATATACATGCCCCTATAATCCCTGGCACTTTATCAGCAACCGTGGCATAAGCAATGAGTACAGGAAAGCAAACAATACCAAAAAGAATTCCAAACAAGTGAGTAACGCTATTAGCTAACTCTTTCTTGATTTCTATGTCTGTTAGATTCATATGTATAATGATTTAATCCAGATTTTTAATAAAGGTACTTTAACAAAAGAGCAAAGCATAATGTTCTATTATTCTATTATAAAAGAATATTAATAAATGTCTAAGCAGAAAAAAGTATTGATTACGGATGGTGTTCATCCTGTTATGTTTGAAGGATTAGAAAAATTGGGTTTTAATTATGACTATATGCC
Source organism: Maribacter sp. (assembly GCA_051275765.1). GTDB lineage: Bacteria > Bacteroidota > Bacteroidia > Chitinophagales > Saprospiraceae > JAHDCE01. Next base: position 1,670 of record JBNMOV010000274.1, read on the forward strand.
TAAAATTTCCTTAGAAGAAGTTCATCAAATTATAGGAAATTACGAAGGCTTAATCGTCAATAGTAAAATCATTGCTAAGAAGAAATTATTCGACAAGGCTGAAAAGCTATTTTTCATTGCCCGACTAGGTTCTGGAATGGAAATTATCGATCAGGAGTATGCCAAAGAAAAAGGTATTCATGTTATCAATTCTCCAGAAGGGAATAGGAATGCTGTGGCTGAACACGCTTTAGGTTTACTTTTATCCTTAGCTAATAAATTTATCGTTGCAGATAAGGAAGTTCGTAGCAAATACTGGAATAGAGAAAAGAATAGAGGATTCGAAATTCAAGGCAAAACGATAGGATTGATTGGTTTTGGACACACTGGAGGTACTTTTGGAAAAAAGCTAGCAGGATTAGAAATGAATGTCTTAGCTTATGACAAATACAGCAAAGACTATACTCATCATTTTCCATACATACAAGAATCTACATTGGAAGATATTCAGAAAAAAGCGGATATTATTTCTTTTCATCTTCCATTGAATAAGGAAACTAATCATATTGCTAATAAGGCTTTTTTCAATAATTGTAAAAAAGGAACGACACTTATCAACACCTCTAGAGGAGGAATTGTAAATACCTTAGATTTGATTGAAGCACTCGATTCTGGACAAATTGGCGGAGCTTGTCTAGATGTATTTGAAAATGAAAAACCTCATACATTCTCTTATGATGAACATAGAATGTATGATGATTTATATCGTTTTGAAAATGTAATTCTTACTCCACACGTAGCTGGCTGGACGCAAGAATCCAAGTATAAGTTATCTAAGGTTATTCTGGAGAAATTAGAAAAGGTGCTTTAAGTGAAACGTATTTAATAAAAGAGGCGTTTTCAATAGAGGTCGAGAAAAAGTAAAATGTTATGATTTTTAGTTGGCGTATTAGCTTATTAGCACATTCACAATAAAACCATAAGCCTAGTGGACTAACTCATAAATTCCGATATGCCCAAAATTTGTACTTATCAGCTTCTGTATCGTTCCAAAAATACTCATTACGCTAGGGCGTAACTCCGTTTTTTGTGCCTAACAGAAACTAATAATTACGGCAGATTAACATACCTTAACTTATGAGTTAGTACACTAGTCTTTATATAGCAAACGTATTAATAATGGAATCGTGAACATATCACTCAATAAAGCACTTGCCAATGTAACTGAAATAATAATTCCTACTGTTACGCTAGGCGGATTTATTGAGAATAACATGACTAAGAAACCAAAGAAAAGGATGACAGAGGTAAGGCAAATCGCCTTGCCTGTTTCAACAAAAGTAATACGGATAGATTCTTCTATAGTCATTCCTTTTTTCCTAGATAATTGATAACGACTGAGAAAATGTATCGTATCATCCACTGCTATTCCAAATACGATAGCAAAAACAATAGCTACACCGCTTTCCAATTCTATGCCTGCAAAACCCATCAACGCTCCTGCTATCATCAAAGGAAAAATATTAGGAACTAAGGAAATCAACACCATCTTAGGACTACGGAATAATAAGCCCATAAATAGACTTACTGCCAACATCGCAAAACCTAATCCATACAAAATAGAATCACGGATATACTCATCATTTTTATCAAAAAGAATCCCTGTCCCTGTTCTACGAAATTTGACGACATTGGCATCAATATTTTCTGCTACCCAAAGATCTATCTTCACTCCTATGGCTTTGATCGTATCTGAACCGATATCCGAAACTCGACTTGAAATTCTTGCTTTTTTGCCATCTTTACTCACTAAAACGTCCAAGGAAGAAGCTGGCATTTTTTCTAAATAGCGATCATATTTTTCGTATTCCTCTTTCGTTTCTGGAAAGGTATATTCTGATAATTTATTGCCGTTAAAGGCTCGATTGATACTTTTATAAGCAGAAGTAATAGAATTAGTAGAACGAACAGCAGCATATTTTTTCATGTACTGTTCTAACTTATGGACTTCTTTCAGCACTTCATAATCCCTTGCCATAAAGGTATCCTGTGCTATAACTGCGATCTCAAAAGGTCTGAATCCTGCATATTTACTTTCAAAAAATTTATAATCCTCTGTTATCTTTTGACCTATAGGAAGACTACTTTCTATGCTATAATTCGTCGTGACTAAAGACATTCCAAACAAACTAAGAAGAACAGTTCCAACTAAGGAAACAGCTATCTGTTTAGGATAATCCCTAGTTATGATGTACATCTTTTCCATGAGTGGCTCCCAAAAAGGCTTGCGATCTGTTAAGTTGATGATTTGGTCTGCTCTGAATAAAGAAAGAATAGCTGTCGTCAACCCTAGAACCGTTATATAAGCGATGAACACTCCTATTGCAGCGTTCAGACCAAATGCACGAATAGGCGGAATCTTACTAGACATCAAGGTCAAGAAACCTATGGCTGTTGTGGTGGATGTCAACAAAGTTGCCATACCTATCTCCTTTATACTAATCTTAATTGCTTCGTTTTTCGTTTTTCCTTTTCGGAGTTCATCTATGTATTTCGACATGACATGAATCACATCTGACGTCCCTACGATGATGAGCAATACGGGATATAATGCTGACATGACATTGAGCGTCCTACCACTAGCTCCTAGCATTCCCATAAAAAGTAACATTCCTACAGCGATGGATAATAAGGCTACGAATACGCCCCAAGCTTTCCGAAATATCAGCCACATGATTAGCATCACCAAAAAGCCAGAAACTAAAGCTGACATGATGATCTCTCGATATTGTAAGTCTATAAATGTTACTTGAAAATTAGGTCTACCTAAATAATGAAAGTCCTCGAATCCATAACTTTGTACTAAGGAATCTATCTTCGCCATCAAAATCCTAGAGTCGTCTATTTGGATATTATCGACTAATTTAAGGGCGACGACAGCAGAACTGGCATCTTTAGAAATCAATGTACCATTGAAACGCTCATCTTCTAGTAGGCGTTTTTTATCGCCTTCGTATTTGGCTGGTTTATTTTTATGAACGGCAGGTGTAGCAGCGAAACCAAAAGGTGTTTTTTGTGGATAGCTGATTTGTGTAATCGAGGTAGATGAAACAACGAAAGGTTGTTTTTTTGCCTTCAAGGAAAATTCATGAAAATCATTTAGGAATTGCTGTTCAAAAACACCTTCTTCTCTATCTATTGCGATGAGTAAGAAATTATCATCTGTTTCAAATTCTTCTATAAATTCGTAAAAATAATCTAAATCAGGATCGCCATCTGGAAAGAATTGCTCGAAATTGAATTCGCCCTTTACTTGAAAACAAAAATATATTGCCAAAGCTGACAATATCGAAAAAATAATGAATGAAATCGTTCTTATTTGTTTGCTCATGTTGTATTAGATGTCGAGGTTTTGAGATGTCGAGATTTTAAGATTAAAAAACAGTACTCAACTAACTCATAAGACCCATTCCGATAAGAACAATAGCTTTTTTGAAATGTTTGTGTAAAGCAAAGGTAAATTCAAAAAAAATAGGTTTGGTACGACGTACCAAACCTATTCGGTTTTTATTTAGGGATTTGGAAATTATCCCATTAGTAATTGCTTAACCAATGCAGATACTGTTTTTCCATCTGCACGACCAGCCAATTGCTTACTCGCCATACCCATTACCTTTCCCATGTCTTTCATGGATGAAGCTCCTGTTTTATCTATAACTCCTTGGATAAAATCCTTCAATTCTATTTCAGACATTTGTTGAGGCAAGAATTTTTCAATTACTGCTATTTCCTCTCTTTCCTTCTCTGCCAAATCTTCTCTGCCTTGCTCCTCGAATATCGCCAAAGAATCCTTACGCTGCTTCACTAGCTTTTGTACTAACTTGATTTCCCCTGCTTCATCCAATTCCTTTCCAGTTCCATCTGTTTTCACTAGAAGAATGGCTGACTTAATGGATCTCAAACTTCTCTTTGCTGCATCATCCTTAGCTTTCATTGCCTCTTTTAAGGATGCCATTACACGCATTTCTAAACTCATGTTATATGGGTTTTTGATTTAAAATATATACTTCTTATAATCCGTATATTATGAAATTAGTTCAATTCAGAGATATATTTGTAGTAATATCAAAAAAATAGGATTGACTTTTGTCAACCCTATTTCAATATATCTTCTCAAGGCAAACTTACGGCTGCCTTTCATTATTCTTTTGTGACTTCTCCAAATTCCTTATAGCCTTTGCCATTTCAGGCAATTGCCTAAATAATGCCAACTGCTTATACATTTCCCTTACATCTTGAGCAGGAGAACCAAAATAAGTCTTGTCCTTAGCTAAGTTTTTAGAAACGCCAGATTGTCCTAATACTATAGCATCTTCACCAATAGTAATATTCTGTGCTACGCCTACTTGGCCATACAAGCATACTCTATCTTGAATGATCGCTTTACCTCCGATTCCTACCTGAGCAGCAAATAAACAATGTTTACCTACTACAGCTCCATGTCCAATATGTACTTGACTATCGAATTTAGTACCCTCGCCTATTATGGTATCTCCAGACACTCCGATATTAATAGTACAACAAGCTCCTATTTCTACATTATCTTCGATAATAACTCTACCGCCAGAATGCCATTTTTCATGGTGAGTGCCATATCTTTTATAGTAAAAAGCATCTGAACCTATCACCGTATTAGGATGGATATTCACATTCTTTCCTATGATAGTATTGCCTACGATAGTCGTATTCGCTTGAATGATACTATTCGCTCCTATTTTTACATGATGCCCTACTATGACGTTGGGTTCCAATATAACTGTGGGGTGAATTTCAGCAGTATCACTTATTTTAGAGGTAAGTGGTACGAATGGTCGCTGCTCCATGACTAGCTTATTATAAGCTTGAAATGGTTCGTCACAAATTAGAAGTGTCTTCCCTTCAGGGCAGTGCTTTCTTCTATTCATAATAAC
>JBNMOV010000275.1:0-6586 GCA_051275765.1 Maribacter sp.
GTAATTTTAGTCTGAACGAGGCGGAGGTTCACGATTTTAGCCATAGCTAAATGAGTGGTTCTCTAACGAAGTGCAGGCTAAAAGGACGCAAAAATACTCGACACTATTAACTTGACTGACTACTTAGTATCCTCTTGTATAAGAAAGTGAAGTACGTACTCAATCAACAATTTTATAATTTAGCTTTTATAATAATAGGAATACTTAGTTTTCTCTTTGTAAAATGTAATGAAGATAACATTACTACAGAAGAATAAATAGTTACTTCTCAAGGAATTTCTGGTTCTGTTAGGTTTGATACCACAGGAGATGGAATTTCCTTTAATACTTCTTTTGAAGCTAAAGGAAAGTATGTAAATAATAATATAATTGTAGCTAGAATTAATGCAGATAATATTTACAAAAAGAGATTAGGCTTATCCTATTTTGCAGAATTAGGTACTTCTAAACATATCACTTCTAATATATCTTTGTACGGTACATTTTCTTATCATTCACCTATTCGATTGACTCAAAAAACATGGTATTTGAAGCAGAAATCAAATTCTATCTTTTTGAATGTAGGATTGAGATATGAGTTTTGATTATTCTTTTCTCTAACGTGGGGTTTAACCACGTTAGAGAAAAGAGCGTTTAGCTAGGGCTTCCAAACAAAATCCAAGCAATTTTTGTTCTATTTAAGAGCTAGACTAAAATTTATAAAGTGAGTCCATGATGCCTAGGTTGTCCCTGAAAAACAGGCAAAATATATGTCTCATTCTTCTAATAAATAAAACTCAATTGATATGGCAATATTCCCTTCTTTAGTAAGCTATTCACCTGGAATATTAAGTGTTATTCCCTTGTTTTATGTGGGCTGGGCAGATAGTATTTTGAGTCCTAGTGAAATCAAATTGATTCACGAAAAGATTGCAACCTTAGGCTATCTAACTCCTGCGGATAAAAAAATCATCGAACAATGGAGTAATCCAGCAAAACCACCATCTGATGCCTTATATAAAAAATGGGTTAGATTGATGAAGGATGCAGCAGTTAGAGCTGGTAGTGAAAAACGCCAATCCTTAGTGGATTTAGGACTAGAAATGGCAAAACAAAGTGCCGAAAAGAAGGAAGAAAAAGTCTGGTTTATCAATCCTGATACCAAAATTGCTTTGGAGAGTATCCAAAAAGAATTGGGTATCGTGAGTATTGAACATTATAGAAATATATTCACCACTGAGCAGTTGGAAGTTGCTGCTGAATTGACCAATACACAATCAAGTTTTGATGTGAATTGTATGCAAGATGTATTGGATGGCAAATACAAAACCATACGAAATAGGATGCGTACACTCTTGTCCGATCCTATTTTTGAATACCAGACATTGAGGGATAAGGAAGCTTATCGAAATCAAGTGATGAAGTGGACTCGTTTACTCGCAGACCAAGGTTTAGGATCTATATCTTATCCACCCGAACAAGGTGGAACTGGAAGCATGGAAGATTATACAGCAGTATTCGAAATGCTAGGTTATCACGACATTAGTTTAGCGATTAAATTCGGAGTGCAATTTGGTTTATTTGGAGGAAGTATCTTATTTCTAGGTACGAAGTATCACCATACCAAATACCTTAAAGAAACAGGAACATTAGAACTGGCAGGTTGTTTTGCAATGACTGAGACAGGGCATGGTTCTAATGTCAGAGAATTACAAACAACTGCGATCTACGATCCCAAAGCAGAAGAATTCGTCATCCATACGCCGACAGAGGCAGATGGTAAAGAGTATATAGGAAATGCTATGCATAGTACGATGGCAAGTGTATTTTGCCAATTGATCGTGAATGGTGAAAACCATGGAGTACATGCCGTATTAGTTCCTTTGCGAGATAAAGCTACTCATGAAAATTTGAAAGGAATTCGAGTAGAGGACAATGGTTATAAAATGGGACTGAATGGCGTAGATAATGGTCGAATATGGTTCGATCATGTCCGTGTGCCAAGGGAAAACCTCTTGAATCTTTATGGAGATGTATCAGCAGAAGGAAAATATAGTAGTCCTATCGAAAATCCAGCCAAGCGATTTTTCACTATGTTAGGTACTTTGGTAGGAGGACGAGTAAGTGTGCCACGTGCAGGGTTGAGTGCAACTAAATCAGGATTAACAATTGCGATCAAACACGCTTTGAAAAGAAGACAGTTTTCTCCAATATTAGGAAAAAAAGAAACTCTATTATTGGATTATCCTAGCCATCAAGCTAGATTGATGCCGCTTTTAGCCAAGACTTATGCCATACATTTTGGATTAGAATATCTAACAGATCGTTTTGTCCATCGAAGTGAAGAAGACATTCGAGAAATCGAAACCCTAGCTGCAGGAATGAAATCCTATGCGACTTGGTTCACTACTGAAGCCTTACAGGAATGTAGAGAAGCCTGTGGAGGAAAAGGCTATCTTTCAGAAAACAGATTTGCGGATTTAAAAGCAGATACAGATATATTCACCACTTTTGAAGGAGATAATACCGTTTTATACCAATTGGTAGCCAAGGGCTTATTGTCAGATTTGAAAAAGGAATTCCATGATGAGGGTTATCGAGCGATATTGCGTTATATTGTAACACAAGCCTCTGATACCATGATGGAATACAATCCATTTTTTACCCGAAATACAGATTCTAGTCATCTCTTAGGTATGGGCTTTCATTTGGAAACTTTCCGTTTTAGGGAACGACAAATGCTGTATAGTATTAGTAATTGGATTCGTTCTCTTATGAAGAAGCGGATGTCTTCCTATGATGCTTTCTTAAGGGTACAAACTCACATTCTCGAATTATCAGAAGCTTATACTGAGAGGGTTATTTTAGAACAATTTGCTGTTAAGATAGCAGAAATAGAAGCTCCTGACTGTAAGGAAATGCTCACTAAATTATTTCAACTCTATGCTCTTTCTTCCATCGAACAACACAAGGGCTGGTACTTGGAAAATGATTATATGACTGGTGCAAAGACCAAAGCCATCAATAAAATTATCTATTCCTTAAACCAAGAAGTAAGATCAGATGCTTTATTTTTAGTTGAGGCTTTTGCGATACCTGATAGTTTGTTGGCGGCTAAGATTGCGATGTGATAGACAATTAAATAATAATTTCCGTATATAAATGGACTCATTTTTCCGATTACTTTGTTACAAATACTCGCGATGCTAAGGCCTCGCGAGTATTTTAAGGTAAGAATTACGGATTATTATGTCAGAACATAAATTGAAAGAAATGCTCGTTTTTTATGACAAAAAGCAGCATGTAAATGAAAATGTAGGCTATTCACCAAGTGCTAAAAAACCTAAGCTAGTAGTACGTGCTTGGAAGCAATTGGGCTATCCTGTTATCATCAAAAAAACACGAGCATTATCTATAGAGGAAATAGCTGTTGCCCACGATCAAAACTACGTAAGAGGAATTTTAAGTGCTAAGATCAAGAATGGTTTTGGCAACAAGTCACTAAATATTGCCAAAAGTCTACAGTGGACCACTGGTAGTTTTTTATGTGCTGCCGTATATGCTTACTTACATAAAAGCAATACTTTTTCACCAACTTCAGGTTTTCACCACGCTGGCTACAACTACGCAAATGGCTTTTGTACTTTTTCTGGTTTGACGATCGCTGCTATTCTTTTAAAAAAACAATGTAAAGCTCAGCATATTGGCATTTTAGATTTAGATTCTCATGCTGGAGACGGTACTGGAAATACAATCGCTAAAACCAATAGTGAAGACTTTATCACACACTACTCATTGGGTTATTACGATATACAAAAACATAACAATGCTGAATGGTTGGAAAATTTACCCAATCTCATCAGGCAGAATTTTGCTGACTGTGATATTTTATTTTATCAAGCAGGTGTAGATTGTCATGAAGAGGATCCTGAGGTTCACTCGGGACACTTTACAACAGAGCAAATGTATATCCGTGATAAACTTGTTTATTCCACTTGTAGCGAATTAAAAATCCCTGTAGTTACAAACTTGGCAGGAGGTTATCAAAAGCCTATGCAGAAAATTATCGATTTACACAATTTGACAGCTAAAGCTTTTCAGGATAGTTAATAAATACTGTCTAAAAAAGTGCTTAGACAAAACTCCGATGTCGCAAATCTTTGATCCCGATTTCGTTCAGTCAAAATCAAGGAGAGTGGAGCTTGTAAGCAGATTTTAGCAGTAAGAAAGAAGATAAAAGCATAATATCTAGTCTATAACATGGGGTTTAAACCTCGTATTATAGACTAGATTATGGAATAGATATTTAATGATAATCTGGCTTAATAATCTTTATCATAGCAGCATGTCGATCATTCAAATCCTTAGCAGGTATGGTTTTTAATAATTCAATCGCCGTTTTCCAATATCCTTTATTCGTAAAATGAAGTACAAAATCTTTCATTTTATATCTTCTGTCTGAAGGTTTTTGTTTTTTGAATATTTTGTACGCTAGCTCCATTTGTTCAGTTTCCAAATAGAAATTTTGAATAGTTTTGAATTCATCTGAATCACTTACATCTTTCGCTAACTCCAATGCTTTGTCGAAGTACTTTTTGCCATCATCTTTATTGAATAATGCTGCGATTTTAGATATTTCTAAATACTCATTGATTTTTAAATCCTCTTTTTCTACCATTTTGATGAACTGCTCATAATATGATTCATGATTCCCTGTAGATAATAGATTTTGAATGAATTTGAACTTCATTCCATGTCGCATGATTTTAGCAATCTGTAATTTCAATTTAGCAGGAAGAGAAGGAATATTCGCACAAGCCTTCGCTATGTCAGCGTAATATTCTCCTTGATAATGAGCATTACTTTCTAAAGAAAGATCCTTTAATAAAATCGCTGTTTCTGTTGGATTTACTCTACTTAATTGGTGCAAATTCCTAGCTGTAGTATTCGGCCAAGTAGAATTGGTTATTATATTTTTAAGGTATTTGGCAGCAGCTGCTTTTTCGCTATTTTCAAGCATATGGTTGATCATTCTGACCTCACAAGAAGAGGTACTCAAGCCACTGAATTTATTCTTCCATTTGATTGCAGAATCATAATCGCCTTTGGCTAAGAAGTTATCAAATCCTCTGTCCAATAATTTGAATTCATTGACATCACCAAATTTATCAATACAATGATTCGTGATCTTTTCATTCAATTCTAGTTGATCCTCTTCAATTAATTTCAACATAAAATTGACTATATAATCATTCAAATATGATTCATTCCAAGCTCCAGACATCAAGACTTCTTCTGCCTTTTCGTAATCGCCAATTTCTGCGTAAGCCGTCGCTAATTTGCTATACTTCTGAAACGAATTAGATTCGTCTTCTATCTTGGTTTTTGCCTTTCCAAAATATTCTTCTGATGCTTTTTTATGTCCTAATAAATGACAAGCTGCTGCCAAAGGAGAATATACATAAGTAGCTGCCCAATCCTTGCTTTCATCCAATGAGGAAATCGCTAAATTGACGGCTTTTTGAGCAAAAGTCATTTCGCCTTTCTTTGCCATTTGAATGGCAATCTTTCCTAGGTTTTCAACTTTAGTATGCCATTCTGTACTTTGAGAAACTACTTTTATCGCTCTTGCATAAGCATCGAATTCATCAATCAATACCTCTGCAAGATATCCTCTATAATCACTCAAATGAGAAGACCAACCTCCAGATAATTCCCTCTCAGAATCTAAATATAATTTGATCACATCTAGTTTAGAACCGCCTTTTTTGTAGGAAATCGTTTTTCTACTTGGCTTTTTCTTCGCTTTTTTGAAAAGGTTTTTTTCCTTTTCATTGAACGGACATTTTGGATCATTCACAGCTTCAGCAGCAGTAGAATAAAGTGCAGATTCCATCCAACGATAAGGGATCGCATATTGATCATTCCAAACGATAGACAAATATTTATCTAGTTCAAAAAGGTCTTTCGAAGAAGAAATAACTAAGCCTGTTTCCAATGCGACAAGCCATTCTGCTTTATTTTCTCCTAAGAATGGATAATTAGGATTATGATCGAAATCGTCTGCCAAATCATACTTTCCTGTATGCAATGGGCCGTTGACTTCTTGGTATAATTCGTTGTAGGCTTTCGTCTGATTTTCCTTATTAAAAATATGAATTTGTTGTCCATTATAATCCCAAAAACCAATACCATTTCCACCTACTGCTATCACTCGATCAGCTGTCAAATAAATACCAGACATAAAACCTAGAACAGTAAATGAATGAATAGACGTAGCTTCTTTTACTAATGACCAAGTTTCTATTTTGGAATCATTCGTGAGGAAGGTAATATGTGATCCGTCTGGAGAAAAAGCAAAAGGACGCAATTCAGAATCACTCGCATAAAAACCCATTACCTTGTTGCTGATGCTGAAAAAATGTGATTTTTTGAAATCTGTATAAATCGTGATACTCGTTCCACTTACAATTGCAAAACGAGATGAATCTGGCGATATGACAATGTGATTAACAGCAGCATTATGATCTATTGTTTGTGAACGTTTTCCTGTATTTATATGGTAAGCAGTAATTCTATTACCAGAAGCGTTATTCAAAAAATAACT
>JBNMOV010000276.1:0-6580 GCA_051275765.1 Maribacter sp.
GCGTTTCAAAAATATCTAAATATGCATGAGTGACTGACCAATCATCTGCTTGATTAGTTTCGTGTATAGAGGAATAAAAATAGATGCTTCCAATTAATCCAATAATAAAAAGGAGGAAATTCATGTCTTTTTAGATTTTATAATGGATCTACAATATATTATCTTTGCTAGTTTTTTGATAGAATAACCTCTCCAATATCCAGCCTGTCATTCCTCCAAAAGTATAACTAACGATATCACTCCATAAAAAACTATAGCCTAAAATTAATCCACCTAGTTTATAACTTCTGATATAATTAATCCAATCAGCCTGATAGAATTGTAGTAATTCTATGGTGTAAGAAGTGATGATACTAATGATAGCTACTTTAAACGATTTCATTTCTGGAAATAAAAATCCAATAATAAAAAACCATAAAATGGTATATAAATAATCGCCTAGATATGGATAAATTATAGTAGGAATAATAGATGTTCTGGATAATAAACCTAAGGCTATTGTGAAGATGATTAGGATGGAATATATTTTTCTGTTTCGTTTCATGTTTAGGGTGGTGAGTTATCTTTTAGGGATGGCGAATAAATAATTGTCTAGAATTGATAAGATATTTTTGTGCTAGGCAAGGCGGTAAAAGTCGCGTTACGCTTTAGCGTAATAAGGTTTTTGCCAACGCAGCATAGTGCAAAAATATGAAGTCAAAATGGACAGTTATTTATTCAACATCCCTAAATTGATTATTGAAATTATCGCTTGATTATTATTTACTGCCTCAGAATATAATTTTTGTAATTCACTAAAATATTCAAATTCGGTTTCTCCTTCTTCCCAAATTAGTGGATATACTTGGAGTGGAATCATTTTGTCAGGATTGAATTTTGTCTTAATTCATCAATACTTATTTTAGCAATTTTTTGATTTAATTCCTTGACTTCGCTACTTGTCAAATAATGATCGGGTCCATATCCTAAATCTTGTTCTTTATCAATAAATTTTCCACTAAAATAATTCTCAATAATTCTTCTGTAGCCTTTTTATTTTTTTTTCTGTCAATAGATAAATTATTCCATCCCAATATTTTTCTATTTCGATGAAATTCGGATCGACATCGATTTCTTCACTAAGAATCCTATTTTTAAGTAATTGACTATCTCTTTTATATGCTTTAAGTTTTTTATCAGATACTCGAAGAAAATTTTAAACCATGCTCATATTGTTTTTTTTAGTTGTTGGAATCTAATATTTGTAACAAAATATATTCTTTAATAATGCCAGTTCTTTGACAAATGTCGTGGAAAGTTGCAGTTGGTCAAACACACTGCAAGGGCAATTGCCTGATTTTCAAGCTCCGCCATGTGAGGTGTTTGTTCACCTCACATCTTTTTTTACGACATTTGTCAAAGAACCATAATGCCTATTATTTTTTATATAGTTTTTTAACAGGTTCAAGGTAAAATTCTAAATCCTTGCTACCAGTCATATCAATAAATTCTTGAGCATAGATATAAAGAAGAGTAGACAATAAAATGATAATTATTTAAAGTTTTTCATGAGATTAAAAGTATTGTATAGAATGTATGAAAATTTGCAATTTTATTAATAAGTGAAACGTATTTAATAAATTGAGCAGAAATGGGTAGTAATTTTTTCTTCTAAAATATTCAGAAAATCGTTGCATAGCCGTAGCTACGGAACTATTTTTTGTGTTTTTTAGAAGAGAAAAGGCATAACTGCTCAGGTTATTGAATTCGTTTCACTAAGGAATATTTCCCTCTAAAAATCTCAAAATAATCTCCTCCGACCAATAATGGTCACTTCCTTTTTTTACAAAACCTACATGTCCCCCATATTTAGGTGTCATCAAATTAACACATTCATTTCCTTTTACTTCCTCATATGGATAACATTCCTTAGGTAAAAATGGATCATCTAATGCATTAATAATCAATGTAGGAATTTTGATTTTTGGAATAAATTGTCCACTACTACATTGCGTATAATAATCTTTAGCATCTTTAAAACCTCCTATTGGACCAGTAAAAATATCATCAAAATCATAAAGCGTTTTTACTCGATTTAAATTTTCCTCATTATAAATGTGAGGATGATCTTTCGATTTAATTTTTACCTTGTTTCTTAGAGAGACAAGGAATTTTCGATGATAAATAAAATTACGTTTTTTAAGAATTTCTAGCGAGCCTGCTAATAAATTTGTAGGAACAGAAGCAGTAGCGACTGCTTTTATTTTAGGATTAATATTTTGACCTTCCTGCCCTGCATAAACCAAAGATAAATTACCACCTAAACTAAATCCTACCAAAACAATTTCATCGTAATCCTTTTCTATGAAATTAATAACTGTATGTAAATCATCAGTAGCACCACTATGATAAACACGCACTTGTTTATTCATTTCTTCACTACAAGATCTATAATTCATCGCCACTATATCCCAGTTATTTTGATGTAATAAACTCGCTACACCTACGATATATTTAGAAGAACTAGAGCCTTCTAATCCATGACATAAAACAGCGACTCGTCGATGTCCATTTTGTAATAAATCCAAATCTAAAAAATCATCATCTGGCGTATTTATTCTTTTTCGCTGAAAAGGCAAGGCCTCTTGCTTTCGGAATAGGCTAGGATAAATCGTATTAAAATGTCCATTTTTTAATAGGAATGATGGTTGGTAATTATTGATGTTCATATAGGATTTGAATATAAAGATTCTATGAAAAATTACGCAGAGATTCTCAGATAAAGAAGGAGTATGAAACCAGTCAGACGAGTTACTAAAATTAGAGAAATAAGAAATTAATTTTTATTTCTTATTTCATAAATCACTCGTCAGACCGTTTCGTATCAATTATTTAACGATTAAAACTCCATTGATCATACGCTTCGCAGACTTCACACGATAAATATATGCACCAGCGACCAAATCATTTGTAGGAATAAAACCTTCCTTTTGGATTTGAATCTCCTTTATCTTTTTGCCATTCATACTGAAAATAGTTACAGTAGCAGCATCTGAAAAACTCGTGATAATTTGGAAACCATTATTATCTGTAGGATTAGGAAAAACCCTTACTTCTTCCTCTTTTGGTGTATTCAAAGCAGGATCAACAGAGACAGAACTACTTGCATTACTAATTATAAATTGTCCAAAATTTGTAATAGAATTTCCTGTAGAAAAAACTACATTTCCATCAGTTCCACTTTCAGCGATATCCGCTACATCTATATAATCGCCCCAAGTATTACCATCTGCATTTTCTGTTCTTTGGAATAATCTGAAATGATTAGGATTCATTTGTGCATCAGCAGATACTTCGCCTATTCCCTCAAAACGAATGTTGGCAGGTTGAGGAAAATTACTATTCGTACCATAATTATTAATAATCCAGTAGCTTCTACTAATAGGGCTATCATTTGGGTTTTGATCTGGTGCAAGATTGATGCGAGTAGCTACAACTTCACCATTAGGAACAGTCGATGCTGCGAGTTCTACGCTGAGTCCTGTACCTGGAAATTCGTAATTTCCAGCACTGTTCATATCCAACCTATGGCTAGTTCCTCCTCCAACTGGAGCACTAGAAATCGAACGAACTGCACCACCTGTCAATGCAGCATGATTCAGTCCAGATCTATCCAAAATACTACCAGATGGTCTATTGAATTGGTAATAAGAAACCAAAGAAAGATCATCAGAAGGTACTTTCGTTAAATGTCTCAATTCTCTGATTTCGTCTTGGTTTAAGGAACGATTATAAACACATACTTCATCTATCTTTCCTTTGAAATTTCTAGCATTCCATCCTTTGTAGCTACCTATTTTCATGCTTCCGAATTCGACCTCATCCAAATTGACATCATGGACAGAAGATTCGCCATTCACATAAATAGTTAATGAAGTAGGCGTAGCGACTAGTGCTACATGCGACCATTCTCCAGAAGGAGCAGATAAACCACTATTCCATGACCAAGATCCACCTGGCCAGTGATAAGCTAAAACATTATTTCCTACAAGATTCAAACCTGCGGAAACATCATCATTGAATACGATTCCTGTATAATCGCCTTGTGTGCCATCTGGTTTTATCCATGCACTCATCGTTACTTCATTGGATGTGAAACCCATATTACTGATAGAAGCAAAATCTCCAGAGTTATTCAGTTCCAAAGAGAATCCAGGAATGGTATCTACATCACATTCATTGCTAATATTGATGATATTAGAAAGTGTTTGAGAGCTACTTCCATTGATGTCTGTTACTGTTAATGAAACAGAATAAGTTCCTGCTTGGCTGTAAGTGATTTTTGCTTGTCTTTCTGTAGATATTTCAGGATTTCCGCCAGGGAAAGACCATGCCCAAGTCGCACCGTTTTCATTGAGTGCTGAGTGATCTGAAAAATAGAAAGTATCTCGACTACAAAAGGAAGAAAAGCGATCCATTGAAATCTGTGCAGCAGGTGGAGCAGTTTCGTAAAGTTCTACTTCATACACACTTCTATTACTACCATTTCGTATTTTTCCTTCTTTGTAATAAGGAATCAATTCTGTAGAATAAGTACTAATTGGCAAATTATTATTAAATAATTCCCAATCTGCCATACTGTTGTTTTTGTAATAAACAGCTCTTTTTGTTCCAGCATAAATGCCACCATCACTTCCTCTGTGATGTACGATATTTGTGATCGTTTCTCCATTGAGAGAAGGCGTAGAAATAGAAGTCCAAGTATCACCTCCATTCGTAGATTTTAGAATTTGTTTTCCATCGAGATCATTACCAGAATAAGGAAAATTTCTAGAAATCCAAATCGTATTTTCACTAGCGTCGCTAGTCGCAATATTATATCTAACCCATTCGTCTCCACCTAAAACCGCAGAGGAAGGTGTAATATCATCCCATGATGAACCACCATCAGTACTTCGATATATTTTCTTAGTTTCCCACCAACCTGGATAAGTAGAAATAAGAATCATATCAGGATTGAACCAAGATACTTCGATATCATCTATATTGGTTTCAAAAGTATAGAGCATATCAAAGGATAATCCATCATCATTCGTGAGCCAAAGTTGGTCGTCTTGTGCTACAAAAATGCGATTAGCAGACCTAGGATCAAAGGCAAAAGACGCATCCCATAAATCTGCATTGAAAGCTAGATTGGAATTGTTGACCATTCTATCTCCAGAAAGGTGCCGTTCTCCATAATCATAATACACTTTTCTTTCATCTGCGTAGTTGACTTGTCCAAAGGTATTGTCGCCACCTCCAGTAGAAACCCAGCCGTTTTCGTAGACATTATTATCTTTCAATAATGTACCATTATGATAGGTTCCTCCAACCATCACATCGCCATCCCAAAATCCAGTACCAAAACCCCAGAAATCCGTTCCTGCAATACCTAGCATCTTGCGATTGAAATTCTCACCATCATCATTAGAATAAAAAATACCACCATCATTAGCTACCCATAGATCATCACCAAAGAAACGAATATCATGGATGTCTGCATGGACATAATTTGGTTTATCTGAATGACTCCATTTAGAAGGGCAGGTAAAAGTATTTCCGCCATCTTCAGAAATCCAAAGATTCACACCTCCTACGAAAATATGATCTGCATTAGTAGGCGAAATATCAAAGGCGAGATCATAATAATATTGTCCACCATCATCTCCACCTAAATCATCCCATCCCATTAGATTTTGATTAGTAGTCGCATTTGGAACGCCAGCAACTTGTGGACCACAGCAATTGCGATTCCATGTCGCTCCTTCATCATCACTTACATAAATACCATATAAACCAGATCCGCCATTCGCAGCACCAGTACACAAAGCAAATATTTTATTAGGAGCATCTGCTGAAACAGCTAATTCTGTTCTTTTTTGTTCGTCAGTTCCAGTAGGATTAGGCCAACCTGTTCCTATGGCAGCGAAGTTATTTCCTCCATCTGTTGATTTATAAAATTGTGTGCTTTGATCATTGACTAATTTTACTGTATAAATGATATTGTTATTTGTAGGATGATATTCTAATTCTTGGAACTCGCCGTCTTCTATTTTTGTAAAACTGTCCCCTGCATTATCAGAGCGATATAATCCATCTGCTGTACAAAGGAAAAGGATTTGATTATCATTAGGGTGCAATACGATGTCTGTGATTTCATGTCCTGGTAATTGGAAAGCGATATCACCAATGGTATTCCAAGTCGTACCGCCATCTGTGGTTTTGTATAGTATTCCTCCACCTTCAAAATATACGATATTTTCATTCGTATGATCTATTTCTAATGCGATGACATTAGAAATCAACATATCTTGTGTAAGTAGCGTCCAATTCTGTCCTTTATCCACACTTTTCCAAAGTCCTGCTGTAGCTGTTCCTGCGTACAATATATCTGAATTAGAAATGGACTGCTCTACTGTATAAATATGTGCAGCTCCAGCCGCATAACTTCTATCTACAGATCCTTTGTCAAAATCAAATGGACCAATGCATTCCCACTCTGAATTAGCATCACGATAGGCTTTGCTGGCTTCTATTCTATCCAGATAATCTTGGTTGA
>JBNMOV010000277.1:0-6502 GCA_051275765.1 Maribacter sp.
AAAGCAAATTCATCTTCATGTTCTTCGTGATCATCGCCTTCTTCGTGTTCATGTTCTGCAGCATCTTTATCGAGTACAAAAACGAATTTACGTCCTTCTGCCATAATAATAGCACCTGTTGGCAAGGCACTTACTTTGTCATTTCCGATGTCAATCAAGGCATTAATATACATATCAGGAATAAGGCTTTTATCTTGTTTTTCTATATCTGCATGAACAGCTACAGATTTGGTTTCATTTTCAAATGACTTTCCGATGTTGTATATTTTTCCAGATATTTCTTTATTCGATTGATTCGTTAGAATGAAGCGTACATTCTGCCCTACTTTTACTTTAGATAAATCTTTTTCATAGACCAATAAATCTACGTGCATTTTGGAATTATCTATGATAGAAAACATTTTTTGTCCTACAGCTACTGATGAACCTATGTGTACATTAATTCCTGTAACATAACCACTTATTGGCGATTTAACTCGCAAGGATGGAGAATTGGTATCACTAATCAAGGACATCGTTTCTTCTTGAATAATCATCTGTTGATTCAAGGCATTTAGTCTAGCTTCTTCCGTTCTCAAATCTGCATTGACTTTATCGAATACCTTTTTGGCATTGATACTTTCATTCGCTAATTCTTGTTGACGTTTATATTCTATTCTTAGATAATTAATTTGTGTTTGTGTTACGTCTATATCTTGCTGCACTTTGGATCGATCCAGTAGCATTTTGTTATAATCTAGACTTAGCATAATTGCCAGTACTTGTCCTTTTTTTACATATTTTCCTTCGATCACTTTTATTTCCTTGATCATTCCGCCGATAGGCATACTCACATCCGCTTGATTTTGTGCAGCTAGTCGAGTATGTCCATTTGCACGGATTACATTGGAAATATTTTTTTGTTCAAACCAGCCTAATTCCACTTCTGCATTTTTATATTGTGCTTCATTTAATATGACAGTTTTAGGACCTGTTTCTTCATCTTCATGATCGCTGTGATCATCTGCTCCTTCTCCTTTGTCCGAACTGTGATCGTGTCCAGTGTGATCATGTCCATCCTCCTCTCCATGCTCATGATTATAGCAGGAAAAATTAATGATAGAAATTATAATTAAAAAAAATAAAATGGATTTATGTATTGTATTATTCATCGTGTTATTCTTTAAATTAAACGTTGATTTGGCAATTTTTTTAAGTTTGCTAAACGGGGGTTTTTAATTATCTAATAAATACTCTAAAGCTACTACAGCTTGATTATGTATTAAAACAGATTGCCAACAAGACATTTTAAAGCTGTATTGTGTATTTAATGCTTCTGCATATTCTAAGTAACTTATATCGCCAGATTCGTAGGATTTCTTAGCAGTGTCTGCAATTAATTTTGCCTTTGGCAATGCATTATTTTCATAATAATTCATCGCTTGTTTTTGGTTATCAATTTCTTGCAACATTGTCATAATTTCGTATTCTAATTGAACTCGAATTTCATCTGCTTTGGCGTAAGTAATGATGGCTTCTGTTTTAGCCATATTAATTTTATTCTGATAAGCCTTTTTGCCAAACAAAGGAATACTTACGCCTAAATTAACGCCTTGAAAACGAGGCAATACATCTATCACAGGACTTTCATTTCCTTCACCTCTAATGGATTGAATAAAATAACCTACATTAAATTCTGGTTTTTGTTCTGCTTTCAAAACAGCTATTTCTGCATTATTCACTTCCATTTTTTTCAATGCAGATTGAACAATCGGATGATAACTAACTAATGCAGTATCCAAATCTTTCCAAGCTAATTTATCCCAATTATCATATTCAATATTTATAGGATTTTTTTCATTCATTAATGCTTGTAATCTAATATTGGTTTTCAACAATTTAGCTTCTTCCATTTTTATTTTTTGTCCTATTTCTTCAAAACGGATTTCTGCTAATGTTTTTTCTACCAAATCGCTCTCTCCTACCCTATATTTCGTATTCGCATATTGAGAAAATTGTTTCCAAATACTTTCTTGTTCTTTTAATATTTGAACAGATTGATAATGAAAATTAATCTCTTGCCATATATTTTTTACTTGATAAACTATTTCTCCCTTTTTCGCATTTAATTCAAATTTAGCATGATCGATTTGTTCTGTGACTAATGCTTTTTTTGCTTTTTTTAAAAAAGGATTAAATCCTTGAGAAATAGAAAATCCTGCATCAAAAAAACGAGTATTCATTTGTCCAAAATTAGTTCCAATATCTATTTTTGGAATAAGATATCCACCATTTTCTATTTGTTTATATTTTACTATTTCCAAATTTAATGGCGATATAGAAACATTATTTTTTGTTGCTTCTTCAATAGCAATATCCAAAGTTATTTTATTATTATTTTGAGCATTTATATTAAAAATAAAACAACAAAAAATAATGACACCGAGTACTTTTTTATTATTTTTAAAAGCAGAAAATCCTTTTTCAGAATAATAATATAAAATAGGTAAAATAACTAAGGTCAATAATGTAGCAGTAATTAATCCGCCAATAACAACTGTCGCTAATGGCTTCTGGACTTCTGCTCCAGCACTTGTACTTAATGCCATTGGCAAAAATCCTAAAGATGCCACTGCAGCCGTCATAATAACTGGACGTAATCGCACACTTGTTCCTGTACGAATAACTTCTATGATGTCCGTCATACCTTCTTTTTTCAATTGATTAAAATAAGAAATCAATACGATGCCATTCAGCACAGCCACACCAAATAATGCAATAAATCCAACTCCTGCAGAAATACTAAAAGGCAAGTCATTTATCCATAAAGCAAATACGCCACCTATAGCTGATAAAGGAATTGCTGTAAAAATTAAGAGGGATTGTTTGACACTATTAAAGGTCATATATAGCAATACAAATATCAAAGCCAAAGCGATAGGAACGGCTAGAGATAATCGTTGATTCGCTCGTCTGAGGTTCTCGAATTGTCCAGCATAATTGATATAATAACCTACTGGTAATTTGAGCTGCTGCTCAAATTTGGCTTCTATCTCTGCTACTACGCTTTCTACATCTCTACCTCTTACATTGAAACCAACAATAATTCGTCGTTTTCCATCTTCTCGACTAATCTGTGCAGGTCCTCTTTCATAATTAATATCTGCCACTTGTTCCAATGGAATTTGGCTACCAGAAGGTAAGGTGATGTACAAACTTCGCAAATGAGAAATATCCTGTCTGAATGGTTCATCCAAACGGACAACGAGATCATATTTTTGCTCGCCTTCATAAACAACTCCTGCCGCTTTCCCTGCAAAACCCATACTCACTGCATCATTCAAATCGCCTACATGCAAACCATATAGTGCCAGTTTTCCTTTATCATATTTTACTACGATTTGAGGTAATCCAGCGACGGCTTCTGCTCTACAATCTACTACTCCATCCACAGATTTGATGATCGCTTCTGCTTCATCTCCTAATGCGACTAATATCTCTATATCTTCTCCAAAAATCTTGACTCCAACATCACTCCGGATACCTGTCATCAATTCATTGAAACGCATTTGTATAGGTTGTGTGAATTCAGTTGTTACTCCTGGCAAATCATTTAGTACAGCATCCATTTTTTCAAACATTTCCTCTTTAGTTGATGCAGAAGTCCATTCTTTTTTGTCCTTCATAATGACCATAACATCCGCTATTTCCATTGGCATAGGATCTGTAGGCACTTCTGCACTTCCTATTTTGGAAACGACTTGTTCTATCTCTGGAAAATTATCTAGTAATAGTTTTTCTGCTTTAGTTGTCGTCTTGATTTCCTGACTCAGCGAACTCCCTGGCGGAATCATTATGTGCGTAGCAATATCTCCCTCAGAAAGTGTAGGAATAAATTCGCCACCTAGATTACTAAAAATATAAAAAGCCCAAGTAAACATTCCTACAGCAAGAAGCAAAACCAAAGGTTTTAATTTCATTGCCATTTCAAGAATGGGGCTATATATCATTTGGAAAAAATTGATAATTTTATCTGAGAAAGTCTTTTTGTGGCCAGTTTGTTTTTTTAGGAATAAAGCACTCATCATAGGTACGTATGTCAGTGATAAAATAAATGCTCCTAATATGGCAAAGGAAACGGTCTGTGCCATAGGTTTGAACATTTTACCTTCTATTCCGACTAATGCGAGGATAGGCAAATAGACGATTAAAATGATAATTTCTCCAAAGGCGGCACTATTTCTAATTTTGGAAGTGGCAGCATATACTTCATCGTCCATTTCATCAGCGTTCAATCTTTTGACCATAGGATTGACTTGCAAACGATGGACGATTGCTTCTACGATAATCACTGCACCATCTACTATTAATCCAAAATCTATTGCTCCCAAACTCATCAAGTTTCCGCTTACGCCAAAAGCTTTCATCAGTGTAACTGCAAAAAGTAAAGAAAGCGGAATCACTGTGGCAACAATCAGTCCCGCACGCCAATTTCCTATTAATAAAATGAGGATAAAAATGACTATTAATGCTCCTTCAATGAGGTTTTTTGTTACTGTAGCAATCGCTCTATTGACCAATTTACTTCTATCCAAATAAGGTGTAACTACTACGCCTTCTGGAAGTGTAGTCTTGATTTGCTCCATTCTCTCCTTGACTAAAGAAACAATTTCTGCACTGTTTTCGCCCTTAAGCATCATGACCATTCCGTTCACGACTTCGCCTTCGCCATCTTTAGTAGCTGCTCCATATCGTACCGTACTTCCAAAATCTACCTTAGCGACATCTCGTATCAAAATAGGCACATCGCCATTCATTTTGACTACAATTTTCCGTACATCCTCCAAGGAATTGATCATTCCTACACTACGAATAAAATAGACATTGGGCATTTTATCAATGTATGCTCCACCTGTATTTTCATTATTATGGTTCAGTGCTTCAAATATTTCAGCCATCGTCACATCCATGCTTTTCAGCTTATCTGGATTCACAGCTACTTCATATTCTTTCAATATACCTCCTAGCGTATTTACTTCTGCTACGCCTTTTGTTCCCAATAATTGAGGGACAATAATCCAGTCTTGGATAGAGCGTAAATCCATGATATTATGCTCTTCTTCAAAACCAGTTTCCGCCTTGACGGTATATTGATAAATCTCTCCTAATCCTGTACTGATAGGTGCTAATTCTGGCGAGCCATAGCCTTCTGGAATTTCTTCTTCAGCAGCTTTGAGGCGTTCTGTGATTTGGTTTCTTGCCCAATATATATCCACATCTTCCTTAAAAACGACCGTCACGATACTCAATCCAAATCGACTGACAGAACGAAGTTCTACTATATCAGGAATAGATTTGACTGCCCGTTCTATAGGGTATGTAATGAATAACTCGACTTCCTGTGTGGCAAGCTTGGGAGTAGATGTCATAATCTGCACCTGATTATTGGTAATATCAGGCAAGGCATCTATAGGTAATTTTTGGAGGGAATACAATCCCACAGCTATTAGTGCGACCACGAATAGCCCTACTACCATTTTATTCTTTATAGAATAAGATATGATGTAATCAAACATTGGAGATTAGGTATTATACGCTAGATTATTAGGTATTAACCTGTTAGATACTAGACGTTAGATAATCAGACTTGTTTTTGTTTTGTAAAAGAGAAGGCTAGACATAGCTATCCTCTGAAAATCATTTTAAATTAAGGATGGCGGATGCCAAACCGAAGAAGAAAAAGAGAAGGAATAGTTGTTAGTATAGTTAATAATCGTAGCAGAATATGGCATCGTAAAATGTGATGCCTGCTTCTTTAGTTCAAGTGTGGGAATAGTAAATGATGTGCCACAGCAAGCACAAAAACAAAGTGGAGAACAACCATCGCTCTCGCTTTCATCGTGATTATGTTCATGTTGCTCTATTTCGCCATGATCGCCACCACAATATACGTCTGTACATGGCATCATTGCCATGTAGAAGAAAATGGTGGATAATATGATAGCTGTGAACTTCACATTACAAAGATAGGGATATTTAAGTGCAGTTGTGTTGCAAATAGCAATTGACTTATTTTTTGTAAAATTAAGTATAAAACAATGATTACTTCTAAACTAATAAATGTTAAAATGACTTTTATTTTATGGAATATAATACCTTTAAAACTCTTCTAAATAAATAAGTCGTCATTCATTAAAAAATAAAACATCATGGTTAAAGAAATTTTTCAATATGCGTTTGATATTATCAGAAATCTCAGTCTTATTATTGTCGTTATACAAATTATAGCACTCTTATCTATATTAAATATGGAGCATACTAGGGAAAGTATCGTGGATGAAATTTATGATTGGGAAAATCCAGGATATCTAACTAGTGGACTAACTCATAAATTTCGATACGCCCAAGATTTGTACTTATCAGCTTCTGTGTCGTTCCAAAAATACTCATTACGCTACGGCGTAACTCCGTTTTTTGTGCCTAACAAAAACTAATAATTACGGCAGCTTAACATACCTTAAAT
>JBNMOV010000278.1:0-6501 GCA_051275765.1 Maribacter sp.
CTTTACTTCTCGTTTTTCAAAACTTTCCCCTCCAGTTTGGACATACACATAATTCAAACTATAATCCTGCATCAATGCAGCTTTAGAAACAACCAACTCCTTTTCTATGGGATTAACCAATAAAAATAGCTCGACAAAAGAACCAGGAATCAATCCATGTAAATTATCCAACTCAAATAAAACAGGAATAAAACTACTTCCTTGTTCCATTGACTTTCCATAAGAAACCAAGCGTCCATTATAATTATCAATGGATTGAACTTCCTCTTGGTAAGCTGTTCTGAAATTTGCAGACTTTATTTTATGTAATTTGGAAAGATGGTTTTGGGATACTTCCGCCTGTAAAATCAAACGTCTGTTACTTGTAATTTCCATTAATGGAGCACCTTCTTCTACATATTGCCCATCAGTTACCATTATGCGTTTGATAATACCTGACATGGAAGAACTAATGGATTGTCCTGTTGTAAAACTTCCCGTATTACTCTTATTTCTTAATACTTGAAGATCCACTTTGGCAATGTCATAATCCATTTTACGTTGTTCATATTCCTTCCTTCCAATGATTTGTTCAGCAAGAAGTTCCTCAACTCGTTCAAAATCTGCTTTGGTTTTATCTACCCTTACTTGTGCTGTCTGTAATTTGCCATCAATATTTGTTGTCAACAAACCCTTACTGCTAATGGTAAATAATTGCTCTCCATTTTTCACATCCCTTCCTTCTTCTATTTTTCTGCTGACAAAAGAAATAATCCCATTACTCTTAGCAACAATCATTTTTTGTTGCCCTTTCATGGATTGGATTTCTCCAGATGTATGGATTACTTCATTTATCGTTCTCCTATTCACCTGCTCTATGGCAAAATCAACTTTCCAAGCCTGTTCTTTTAAAAAAGAAACTTCGTCACCCTCTACTTGAGGTGGATTTGCAGTAATAGCAGCAGCTTCATTTGGATAAACTTCAATATTAGGTATGGTAATCGTATCATTGATTTCATCTGTCATAAGGATGAACTGCAAATTAAAAATGCCTCCTTTATCAGGTTTTAAAGTAGGTCGGAAAATACCTGGAGAAGATGGATTAGGGACACCATGTTCTGCCACCTTTTGTCCACCATCCAATAGTCGGACAATGACCTTTCCAGCTTCTATTGCCTTAAAATTGACCATTTCAGAAAAGTGAGCTGCAAATCGGCTTTCCCTACCAATAATCAATGGCGGAAACTCTACAAACAGTTCTGATTTTTTTGTCCAAATAGTAAAGGAAAATGGTTCTAATTCGGATTCTTCGTGAGGTGGATGTGTTTCGTCATTGTGTGCATGGTCGTCATCAGTTCCATGCTCGTGTTTACAACTACTCATTAACACGAGTAGCCCTGCCAACAAGATGGCAGATATATATATATATTTCATATTGTCTAATTCTTTCAGTTGAAAAATTAAAAATGATTGGATGGGACATAGGATTGTCCCTAATTGATAAGATTAGACTAATGAGGGAGGTGCCCTAGGAGGAGTACTTGGAAGTTTTAATTTTTGTAAAAGAAATAAGTAGTAGGGAGGATCTAGTAAGGATTCTGCATCCACTTCAAAAACCAATAACTGTTGTCCTTGAATATAGGGAGTCAGGGAGTTATTATCGTCAACATTTTTTTTGTCAGAAGATTTCTGAACAACAAATAAATGCTCATCTGCCAAATCATCGGAATGACTTATTTTTTCTAATAAATGCCCAATAAAATGGAATATCCCTACATGAAACTGATGATCATGATGAACATCATTAAAGTTTTCATGTTGATGGGATTTTTTTGATTCAGAAGGGTTATCGAATTTTTGAGTATGGGAATGAAAAGCACAATGATGCGATAATACCAATAGGTATAAGGTTAATAGAAAATAACCTTGTAATATTTTTTTTTTTGGCAACACTGACTTCAAATTTAGTGAAAATAATTAGGATAAAATCAATTTAATGGTGAAGTTGCTTAAAAATATCATTAAAATAATCACTCAAATAGCCCTGTATAAAAATCATATCTCCATTTACATTTTCCAAGGCTTTAACTTACCTAATCACTCCACAATCAAATGCTTCACATCCTCCAAATTCCAATCAATCACTAAACCTTTCGCCAATTTATCTGCTACATCTTTTCCATATAAATACTCTGTGAGATACAATGCAGCTTCAAAAGGTTTTGCTCCACCTACAGAGGTGATATATTTTCCATCATGTACAAAAAGCACATCTTTTTTGATGTTTAATTTAGGAAACATCTCTTTGTATTTATCTATATCGCCAGGAAAAGTAGTCGAAGCTACATCATTCAATAATCCAGCTTTGGCGAGTACAAATGCACCATCACAATGTGAAGTGACAAATTCTGCATCTTGAGCAGTTCTACGCACAAAATCCAACATCACACTATCTTGCAAATCTGTATCCAAATGATGCTCTGCACTAGGCACAACCAGTATATCTATTTTTGGCAATTCATCCCAAGTATAACTATAATCTGGTATAATCTGCATTCCTTCAAAAGTCTTCACAGGATAAATGTTTTTTGCCACAGTGAACACGTTCATCGCCTTGATAGAATCTCTAAAAATAGTATGTTGAAAAATATCGAAAGGAGCAGTGAGTTCTGTATTGAAAACACCATCCATGATAAGGAAAGCGACATTGTATCTTCCTTCTACGAGATCTGGTAATTTTCTATCTATCGTCATTCTACCCATAACCCCTTCTGGCAAATCTTCTGGTGCTGGGGATGTAAAAACAAAACTTGCCAAAGCCAATATGGATAAGGATAACTTTATTGAATTTTTCATGTTACTATCATTAGTGAAACGAATTCAATAACCTGAGCTATTATGCTTGTTCTTTTCCTTCTAAAAAACACAAAAAATAGTTCCGTAGTTACGGCTATGCAACGATTTTTTGAATTCTTTAGAAGAAAAAATTACTACCCATTCTCGCTCAATTTATTAAATACGTTTCACTTAGTGTAAGGTAAATTAGCCTTTCATCTAATAAACTCCAAGAATGATAGAAAAAGGAAGGAGATAATTCGATTAATTTCGTTTATTTGGAAAACGGAGTGAGAAGTTGTTAGAAAACAGCTTCTCAAAAATTTGAATCATTTAAATAATTCAATAATGATATTCAGATAAGATTATAAAAATAAGATCTTACCTCAGCATCTTAATATCTTAATATCTCGACATCTACTTAGCTATGAATCACCTTTTTCAAAACGAGCAAATCGACATTTCTTCTCTGCCTAGAGCGGAGGAAGTGGAATGGATTCCCTTGAATAAAAAATATCTTCCTATAAGTTTATTAGGAACATGGATTTTTGGAGCTATCATGGCAGGTATTTTCCTTGGTGTGAATTTATTCAATAGCGATTTAATAGAAACGCGTTGGATTCTTTGGGTTGTCGTTGGTGGAATTCTCTTATTTTTTACGTTTATCAGTATTATTTCTCTGCTTGGATTTAAGCATAAGGCGTATGCACTTAGAGAGCATGATATGTTGTATAAATCTGGTTTGATTTTTAGAAAAACTATCGCTTTGCCTTTTAATAGGATACAGCATAGCGAAATCAATCAAGGCCCGATAGAGCGGAAATTCAATCTGGCTAGATTATCCATTTTTACAGCTGGTGGACACAATAGTGATCTTGCTATCCCTGGGCTGTTGAATGAGGATGCACAGGAAATCAAATCCTTTATTATCCAAAAGTCGGCTAAACATGAATAAGGAGTCCATCAGCCAACTTTCCGAACCACAACGGCAGTCGCCAGTTGCTATATTTACGATTCTATATACTTTTATTCGTAGATTATTCAGTATGTTTTGGATCATACTCGTTCCACTTGTTGTAGGTGGTGACAGGAGTAGCATATTTGAAATATCTACTATTAGTATCGTTCTTGCTATTTCTTTGATTACTGTAGTTACTGCTATCCTTTCTTATTTTAAATACTACTATTTCATAGATCAGGATTCTTTCAATATCCATAAGGGCGTATTGAGTAAGACAAAAGTCAATCTGCCTTTTGAACGGATTCAGAATATCAATTTTGAACAAAAGATCATCCATCGAATATTTGGTGTGGTGAGTTTACAAATAGATAGTGCTGGATCTGCTGGAAGTGAAATCAAGATAGATGCTCTGCCTAAACATCAGGCAGAAGCTATACGAGATTATATTTTAGAACAAAAAAGAGAAATAACAGCAAATGCCATCGCTGAAGGAGAAATACCTTTAGATGCACAGGAAGCTATTGTTGAAAAAATACCAGATGAGCTGATTTTGAGTTTGAGTATAGTAGACCTTATCAAGATTGGTGTCAGTCAAAATCATATCCGGACAGCTTTTATTATCGTTGGTATAGGTTGGGGGTTGATGGATAATGTGGAAGATATTTTTAAGATAAATTTTGTGGATTTACTTTTCGATAATCTCAATTTTGTCAGTGATACTTTCCTTGCTCCTTTGATATTTTTATTGATTGTTTCTTTCGTTATTACGTTGGTCAGAACGGTATTGAGAAATTTCAATCTTCGTTTTTATCAAAGCCAAGAGGGATTCAAAGTAAATTCTGGACTGTTCACTAGACACGAAGTTTCATTGAGAAGAGAAAAGGTACAAATCATACAATGGACGACAAATCCGCTTCGTAGGCTGTTCAAGATATTTACATTGGATATCAAACAAGCTGTAGCTGGTGTAGTGGCTAATAGAAAACAAAAAGCAGAAGTACCTGGCTGTTATCAACACCAAGTGGATACTGTATTGAATTCTTGTTTTCCTGATTTAAATGAAGATAATTTTAAGGAACATCGTATTGATTTTTCCTTTGTCATTAGAAGTTTTTTATACTTAGGATTGATTCCAATGTTGATATTACTACCTATCTATTTCTTTATTTGGAAAATCAATTTCTTGATCGCTGGTATTGGACTTCCTGCTTTAGCTATATTCTTCTTGTGGCTATATCGTAAAAAATACAAAGTATTCATAGGCGAAGAATACATTAAAATCACGAAGGGAATGATAGGTACTTCCAATGCCGTTCTACCTTACTATAAAGTACAAGCTATAGAAATCGTACAGACCATTTATCAACGTAGAAAAGGGTTAGCTAATGTAGCTATTCATACTGCTAATGGTACACTGAGTATTCCTTATTTTGATTTGAAAAAAGCACAGGAATTGAGAAATTATGTGCTGTATAAGGTGGAAAGTAGTGATAAGGCTTGGATGTAGGTTATACCTTAGTTTTCAGTCCACAGACTGGTACACTGTAAAGTAAGTAATGTTAATTTTTGAAAGTGCCTTTTGTTCCAACTCTGCTTCACGTCCTCGCCTTAATAGCTAAGGCTATTAGGCTGTGGGCGTTCATTGATTTGATACAAAATTCATCCTTCAAATTTTTAACTAACTTACTTTACAGTGTACTAGTAGTGATTATACTAATTTGTGGACTGAAAATAATGAACTGATTTAATCATTTATAAGGTTTTCAATCTTATAAATTTAAACTTTAGGGAACAGGTAAAACATAAGGGATTTAAATAACTCCTACTCAAATTCCGTAGAGTAACCAGAAAAACCGTCTCGTGTAGGGAGATCAAAAGTTAAAGAGAATCTAGTCGGTGGAATCGTGTCTGGATAAGCTTGGTTATCGAAATTGATAAAATCCGCTACAGCCATCGTATCAGAAGAAAGGCTAGATAAATTGTATCCAAATATTCTATAATTACCTTCCATACCAACTGGTTGATCATGAATCAAGAAAAGTTCTGCATCAGTAATCGTTAGGCTATCTAAATTATTTAATATCAATAAGCTATCTTGGTAAATACTTACTTCTGCATTCAATGCTATATAAAGCTCTTCTTCGCTTGTCGCCCAGTTTAAAATTACAAATAGTACAAGGGCAGATAGTGTAGCTAATGTCTTAGATATGTTTTTCATCTTTTTAATATTTGACTGATTAGTATTGAAATAACAGAAACGATAGCATAAGCCAATATGTCTAGCCAGTCGAATGTACCAGAAAAAACATTAAACAACTGACCTAACTCATGCCCTATCGCCATTATAACGGACAATGCCAACCAAATGTGTCCTCCCTTTTCTTCTTGCCAGATAATATCAATCAATTGCAATAAAGAAAATAACCAAATACCATCTGTCAGATTAAATATCACCCAATCAGGCAAGGATAAAGATAGACTAGTCCTCCATTTATTGATAAAACCAATCTGTGTAGCCCAGTCCACTAGGCGAATTCCTAGCGTACCATAAAAAATATAAATCAAGCCACCAATAACCAATGGCAACAACGATCGAATAGCAATATGAAAAAGATATACATACCTCATGCCAAGTATATAGTTAGATTTAGATATAAAATATTGATTATTAAAATTTTATCTCAAAACAACTCCTATGATTAAATTTACCACATTACTTACAAAAG
>JBNMOV010000279.1:0-6500 GCA_051275765.1 Maribacter sp.
ATCCATTTTGCATTGACTTCTCAGGATATCAATAATACCTCTCAGCCTAGAATGCTAAAAGACGCTATATCTAGCGTTTATCTACCAGAGTTGAATGCAATTATTGAGCATTTAAAAACATTGGCAACAGAATGGAAAGCTATACCAATGCTTGCCAGAACACATGGACAACCTGCTTCTCCTACTATGTTAGGAAAGGAATTATTGGTATTTGTGGAAAGATTGGAAGTACAAAAAGCTCATCTAGAAGGATTGCCTTTCAAAGCTAAGTTTGGTGGTGCTACTGGTAATTTCAATGCTCATCATGTGGCTTATCCACAAATTAATTGGGTAGATTTTGCTAATCATTTTGTAACTGATTATTTAGAATTAGATCGTTCTCAGTATACTACTCAAATTCAGCATTATGATAATATGGGAGCTATCTTCCATGTATTATTGAGAATTGATACGATACTGATTGATCTTTGTAGGGATATGTGGACGTATATTTCTATGGAATATTTCAAGCAGAAAGTAGTAAAAGGCGAAGTGGGTTCTTCTGCTATGCCACATAAAGTGAATCCGATTGATTTTGAAAATGCGGAAGGGAATTTTGGTTTAGCTAATGCGATTTTAGGACATTTAGCTGAAAAATTACCTGTTTCTAGATTACAACGAGATTTAACAGATAGTACTGTTTTGAGAAATATGGGCGTTCCTTTTGGTCATATCGTGATTGCTTTTAAATCTGTTCAAAAGGGATTAAGTAAGTTATTGTTAAATAAGCAGCAATTTCATGATGATTTAGGCAAAAATTGGGCTGTAGTTGCTGAAGCGATACAAAATATTCTTCGTAGAGAAGGCTATCCTAAACCATATGAAGCATTAAAAGAACTGACTAGAGGAAAGGCTTCTATCGAAGAACAGGATATCAAGTCTTTTATTGAATTATTGAGTGTAACAGAAGCAATCAAGGATGAATTGAGAGCGATTACACCTTGGAATTATGTGGGAGTTTATTAAGCAGGAGATCGGACGCTTCGCTTTGAGGTGAGAAGAAAAAGAGAATGGTGATGATTTTCAATCATCGCCATTCTTTATCAGACTGTTAAATAAACTGTGTCAAACAAATTTTCCTTATTATGTATGGAAATAAACAGACATAGTTATGTCCAAGCAAAAGAAAGTAAGATCGAAAAGGGCATGTTTAAGGAGGAATCATACGGTCTGGAAATGTCAAAAGCCCAACTGAGCCAGATAACGGACAAGGTGCTACCTGTTTCTACACCTTTTAAAGCCAAAGTTTATCGAAAAATGGTAGAACGGTTTGAGGAAACATTTCCAGCTCCTCTGATGCCAACACTCGTCTTTGGAAATCATGATCGAACTCGTGTAATGACTCGTCTAAAAGGCAGTGTAGAAAAAGCTAAATTATTAGCGATGTTTCAGTTTACTGCAAGAGGAATTCCTTTTACTTACTTTGGAGAGGAAATAGGCATTCCTAATGTAAGAATTCCGCTAAAAAAAGGTAAGGATGCACTAGCTATACAGAATAAAAAAGTACCTCAATTTTTAGTAAACATGTCTGTAGAAACTATTAATCGGGATGAATGTAGAACGCCAATGTTATGGACAGCAGAGGCGAATGCAGAATTTTGTGATGCAGCTATAACACCATGGCTTCCAGTATCTAGCAACTTTAAAACTATCAATGTTGAACAGCAACATTCCAATCCAATTTCTCAACTTAATTTTTATAAAAAAGTCATTCATTTACGTAAGCAAACGCCTGCTTTACAAGAAGGAACGATGGAAATAGCAGATAATTTATGCAGTAAAAAAATATTCGCTTATTATAGAATTCACGATAATAAAAAATACTTAGTATCGCTTAATATGTCTAAATCAACTATTAAAATTCCTACTATAAATGGCAAGCTATTATTAGCCACTCATACAGAAAATAATGCGAATAAATTAAAGGCTTATGAAGGGAGAGTTATTTTAATGGAGTAGGCAATTAAGGAGTAATTTAATCAATTTTTAATTCATTATTTAATTCCCAATATTCCACATCCACCCAAACATTATCACCTCTGCGATATTCTTTTTCGTGGACACGAGCTAAATTAAAATCGTTTCTTTGAGCAAGGATTTTGCTTTTATTATTGATAGGATCAATTCTTAGATAAATCATCTCCAATGCTAAATATTGAAAGCAAAAACCAATGATTTGCTGAATGGAATAAGACATAATTCCTTGCCCTTCGTATCCTTCTCCTAGCCAATAAGCAAGCTCACACTCTTTACTTTCCCAATCCAAGTTTTTCACGATCAGATACCCTGCTAAATACTGCTCTTGTAGATGTTCTATGACAAAAACAAATTGCCTTTTCTCCCTTGCATCGATCAGTTTTGATTTGATGTATTTAACAGCCGTATTTAGGTTTTTTACTTGGCTAGTCGCAATAGGAAAATATAAATAAAGTCTTTCCTTATTGGCTTTCATTAATGACAGGTATTTTTCAACATCTGCCATCTCTATAGGACGAATATGGTAAGGGAATTTATTCATTCATGATATTTTCAAAAAAAGAAAGAAATTATTTTTTAAATATTATTCGATTCATATTGGCTTAGTGAAACGTATTTAATACGTAAATTAAATTCAAAGGAAAACCTTCATCTTTTCTTTCTTTGTGCCATGTAAAATGATTATTATCTAGTAATTTTCTAGACAGAATATTTCCTTTTTGAGTATAAGCTTCTATTGCTCTTAATTGAAGAGAATTAAATCCATAATTAGTAACAGCTTTCATCGTTTCATCCATGATTCCTTTACCTTGAAAATCTGGCATCAAATCATAACCTACTTCTCCAATATATTTATCTTCCGTAAAATTCCATAAACATATCGTTCCGATTAATGTGGAATCTCCTTTTAATTGTATTGCCCACAGAATACTTATATTATTAGCAATGAAATTATTCATTTTTTCAATAAAAGCATGTGCTTCGCTAATATCCTTCCCCAAATCACGAGCGATATATTTATTCATTTCCTTATCTGAGCGCATAAAGAATATTTCTTTATCGTCTGATATATTTATAGGACGAAGGATTAATCGTTCTGTTTCTAAGGTTGGAAATGGTGTAAAATTTATGTTGTTCATTATTTTGATTTTTAACTCAATCGGCCCTTAAAATCTTCATATCCAAATCGACGAATTAAATCTATATCTCCATTCTTTCTAACAATAGAAATATCTGGATGAGTTACGCCATTAAACATACTTGTTTTTACCATGGTATAATGCATCATATCTTCAAAAATGACTTTATCGCCTATTTTTAATTCCTTTTCAAAAGAATATTCAGCAATAAAATCTCCTGCCAAACAAGAAACGCCACCTAGTCTATAAGTAGGTTTTCCTTCTATAGGATCAGATGCTCCAATGATATTTGGTCGATAAGGCATTTCCAAAGTATCTGGCTGATGACAAGTAAAAGAAATGTCTAAAATAGCTGTTTTTATTTCTTCATTTTCTACGATATCCAAAACAGAAGATATTAAATATCCTGTTTCCCAAGCGATCGCACTTCCTGGTTCTAAAATGATTCTTACATCATATTTTTCTTTGAAATTTTTTAATAGTTTAATTAAGTGTTCCTGATCGTATCCTTTTTTAGTTATTAAATGACCTCCACCCATATTCACCCATTTTACTTGGTGTAATAAATGAGCGTAATGCTTCTCGAATGATGTTAATGTTTTTTCTAAAGAGTAGGAATCGTTTTCGCAAAGAGAATGAAAATGTAATCCTTCGATAAACTCTGGCAAAGCAGCCTTTAAATTACTGTGATGCTCCCCTAGTCTACTTCCTTTCGCACATGGATTATATAAATTCGTTTCTACTTCTGAATATTGTGGATTCACTCGTAAGCCTATAGAAATAGGATGATTCGCATTCAATACATCGCCTTTATATCTTTCGTATTGAGCTAAAGAATTAAAGGAAATATGACTAGAATATTTCATGATTTCATCAAATTCTCTAGGCAAATAAGCTACAGAATAAGTATGCGATTTCGTTCGCATTTCTTCATAGCAAAGTCTGGCTTCTGCCAATGAACTAGCTGTAGCTCCATCCAAATATTGCGAAACTAAATCGAACACAGACCACATCGCAAATGCCTTGAATGCCAAGATGATTTCAACATCTGCTCGTTCCTTGACATCAGCTAATAATTCAAGGTTTTTTATTAGTAATTTTTCATCTAATAAAAATGTAGGGGAATTGATTTGATTGAAGTTAATTTTATTCATAATCTAAGATGTCTTCTTTTAAATGTTTGTCTGGCTTTAGTTCTATTTTTTCTGTAGTAAGGATATTAATGAAGAATACAATCAAAATCAATAATCCTAAAATTAATAACAGAAGTTCTAAAAAAGGTGGCATCTCAATCCTCGGAAATTCAAACCCTGTTATTATAACATATTGTAAAAGTATTAATCCCACAAATAACATTGAGGTATTTTTATTCGTACACTTCTTTAAATACTGGTAAGTCATAGTATAAAGCCATAAGTAAAATTATAATCGATCGCTTACGCGGTATAAATAAATGGTTAAATTGTTAAATTGTTAAAAAGCCCGAACGGCACGAACATATCCGTTGGAGTACTTATCGTCGTAGTCCTGATTACCACCGTTGAAGAACTGTAACCACGCATTGGAGCTAACGAGCTCCGTAGAACTCCAGTACCAATCAACCGCAAACCCGCCAATGGCATTTCTTTGCAAATACATTTCGTTTAATTCATATTTCGTTGGCATTCTCCAATCTCTAAACTTTGAACTATCTAAAGAATGATTTATTGGGTTTGAAATTTCATTTTGTGCTTCATACCAACCAAATAACCCTTGATCTTGAGTTTCAGCTACTAAACCATGTTTCCCATCTGATGAAACCCAAAAAACATAACCACCAAGTTCTGGCCAAAGTCCAATAGTATAACTCACTGCACTCACTGCCAGACTCGACAAATCCACTGTCTGAGGTGCTACTCCATCATCTGACAAAGAAATTTCTAATGTTGTGCCACTAAGACTTAGTTGGTCTATTGATTGGTCGTCTGTATCAATTCCATCTACATAAGCCTTTGTCGCTGCATCCTGTGCAGATATTGGGTCACTCACGCCACTTATAATCCCTGCAACTCTTAAATTACCATTTACATGTAACTTTTCACTTGGGGATAAAATACCAATCCCTACATTTCCACCTAAGGGTTGCAAGCTTATTGGATCTGCACTACCATCAAAGCCCGATTGTAGCCAAGCGTCATATGTTCCACTACCTTTTTTACCAATGTCCAAAGCTTCTATCGAAGTAACTCCTATCCGCAGTATTCCATTTGAGCTAATCCCTGGTATTAATGGATCAGAATAAGCTCCATCTAAGTCCAATATCGACACAGGAGTACTTGTTCCGATTCCTACTCGTTTCATCGTCCAAATAGTATCTACTTCTTCTGTCCAACCTCCCGTTTTATCGGGAAAACTTAATACATGTCTTCTTGACAATTCCCCGCCAGAACGCATAACTACAATACTATCTACAGTTATATCCTCTTCCATAATAGTAACTTTAACCTTACCTTCTATTTCAACCATTTGACCAAACAATAATATCGGCAAAAACACAGCAACTATACTAATTAATAAAATCTTCATATTTTCAATTTTTAATTGATTTTTTTTAGGTATTCTAATATCATCATAGGAAAAAAGCAATCCGATTTTCTCCTTAGGAATGGAAACTAAATAAACGCTACATTCTAACTTGTCTTTTTGCCTGCTAACTTCGTTGAAAAATATCGCCGTAGCTAAGGCTATGACTACATTTTTCGCCTTATTAGCAAGCAAAATCCTGCGTTACAAGTTGTATCATTTATTTAATTTTCATTCCTTAACAACATAATAAATTTACAAAAAAAATTATTAAACACAAAAAAAAGATAAAGCAATTTGATGATATCACTCTTTAGTTTAGTGAGGCCAGCGAGTTTTATAACGCAGCTTATAAGTCACAAATACGCTAACAATAAAAATAGAGGAATACCAAGGAGGGAGCAGAAGTACAGGTTGTGTAGAACGCTAGAATAAATACTACTATTAATAAATGAATAAAAGACAAAAAATAATTTAATTTGAATCTAAATAAATAGATAGGTCGCTCAAAATTCTATGCTTTTTTAAGCAAAAATTTCCTGCATTTTTGCTTAGGGGAGCAAAAGTGTTCTTTTGTCCTTTTCCTTGATGAAAAGAACGAAAAATCACCGCTGTACAGCGTTTTATACGCTCCAAAAGCTTGTAAATCCTAAACAAAATAAAATCGCTTTAATAGCATTTGTTATTTTTAGCTTCATCTGTCAAATAGTTGCAAATATTTGTTTTACAACAGTTTATGCTCAAACAGTATTTTGTTTTAAACGGATTTCCTGCACTACCCGC
>JBNMOV010000280.1:0-6499 GCA_051275765.1 Maribacter sp.
AACAAGAAAGAAAAGGGGGAGAGTATTAAAAAGAATGAATTTTATCGTAATCCTAATGATTTATACTTCATTAATAGGATGTACAGAAGATAATGATGTGACATCATCAAATTGCATTAAAGGAGAGAGCACAATTACAACACAAATTTTACCTGTTGCGAATTTTAATGGAATAGATTTGACTATTTCAAATAATGTAACTGTCAAGCAAGGATCTACACAAGAAGTTAAAGCGATAGGACACCCAAATATAATTGATAAAATTACTACTTCGGTTTCTAATAATTTATGGGAAATTAGATTAGAAAATGACTGTTATGAAGATTATGAATTATCTATTGAAATTACAGTACCCAATATTAATAGATTAGAATTAAGTGGTTCTGGAGATATATTGGTGAATGATTTTATTAATCAAAATGACCTTAATCTTAAGATAAGTGGAAGTGGTAATATAGATCTCAACGAATTTGAAGGAATAACAAATATTGATATTATTTTAAGTGGCTCAGAGCGTTTTAAGGTAAATAATGACATATCTACTTTAAATACCTTAGGGCTAACAAATTCAGGAAGTGGTAAATATGTAGGTTTTGCAATCAGTAGTAATGATTGTACTATTAATTCATCAGGCTCTGGGAATAATGAACTTAAAGCTATTAACTCACTAAATGTAACAATAAGTGGAAGCGGAAGTGTCTTTTACAAAGGGACACCAAGTATAACTCAAAACGTAACAGGGTCTGGAAACTTAATCGATGCAAATTAATAAAGAATCATAATCTTTCTAAGATTCCACCAAAGTGCAAAAAGTGTAAAAAGTAAAATTCAACTAAAAATATCACCCTATGAAGTACTTCACGTATTTACTTACCTTATTATTCCCTATCGTTGGTTTTTCTCAAGTCACTGTAGAGTTTGATACTTACAATCCAGATGATAACATCCATCAAACAAAAGAATTCTCAGATGCAATATTGCTTGAGAATATTGCCTATTCTATAAGAGTAGAAGGTACATTTAGTCCTTGGCCATCCAATGCATGGACAGCTCCTTGTGGAGCACCAGAATCCAATCCTATTTTCCCTTCTGAGATGGGCGATATAACAGGTATGGTAGGACATGATTTTTTCAATAGTTTTGCAAATGATAGCAACTGCGAAAACACTATTTTTCCATATTCTTTTTCCAATCTTTTTCTTTTTTCCACAGATAATGGCATAACATGGAATAATATAAGCTCACAGACTTATAATGACAATCATATTTATGATTTTGAATTAACAGGAGAAGGTTTTCCTCTCATGATTAAACATCAAGATTATATTTCATCAGATAATTATGGAAAATTTGTTTTTGATATAAAAGATGAACGAAGTACACCTATAGAGGATATTATATCCAATCTTGTTGACTTTAAATTATTCCCAAATCCTGCATCAAATAATATCAATATTGATTTTGGTACATCTGATTTTAATGGTAAGGGATATATTCTGAATAGCCAAGGACAACAGGTAAAAGAAATCATTATCAATGGAAATAAGACCATCAATATTAAGGAATTTATTTCAGGAATTTATTTCTTACAATTAATTGATAAAGAAGGGAATCGAATGACTAAAAAATTCATTCGACTACAAGTTATTTCGTAAAATCCATATTAAAATTATTAAAATTATTAAAAAAACGATACAACTTGTAACGCAGGATTTTTGCTTGCTAATAAGGCGAAAAATGTAGTCATAGCCTTAGCTACGGCGAGTATTTTCAACGAAGTTAGCAAACAAAAAGGCAAGTTAGAATGTAGCGTTTATTTGTTTCTCGTCCCTAAGATTACCATACTCACATTAAATTTCAATAAAGGAGTGGCTTAAGATGAAGGGTTTATTAGTTCCTCATTCCTTCATCATATCAATTCAATAATATTTTTTACAAGCTAATGACGAAATAACACGTGATTTCCCCTTACTTTCGTGCTAATTATTTCTGTTCATAAAGATACAAATACATCCGAGTGGAATCTCAAATTGCAATCATCACCAATATCAAGGGAGAACAAAGCTTTAAATCATTTTTATTGTCTCATGGTATTGTTACAGGGACAGTTTTTAGTTTCAATTATAGTCCCAAATATTCAGGATTAGTCAATATCACTATGAATAATCGTATGATTTCAATTCGAAAAAATGAATTCAACCAGATCGAATGGCAATGGAAAAAATAATCTTCATAGGAAAACCCAATTCGGGTAAGAGTAGCTTATTCAACCAACTTACTGGACTGAACCAAAAAACAGGGAATTTTTCTGGTGTCACGGTTGAACAGAAGAAAGGAAGATTCCAAGATTTCGAAATTACTGACTTGCCTGGTTTGCAATCGCTCCAAAGCACCAACCTCGACGAGCAAATTTCTAAACGAGAACTTTTCAAACTTACAGAAAGCGACAAAGTCGTATTCATAGCTAATGGAATGCAGCTAGAGGAAAGTCTGCTATTTTTTTCTCAAATAGCAGACTTGCAAATCCCCATTTTACTCGCCATAAATTTCAAGGATGAAATCGAGAAGAATGGCGTCGAAATTAAACTCGATCCTCTCTCTAAACAACTGGGATGTAGTACTATAATCGTCAATGCCCGAACTGGTGACGGAATAGAAGAATTGAAGCAACTTATCAAAAACAATGGTTTTAGAATCCCCAATTCCATCTGTAGGAGTCAGTATGATGAATTTTCCGAAAACGGCGATTACAAAAATAATTATCGAATATTATCAGAAAAAGAAACCAATTCTGATTTTTGGGAAAGTGATTATTTCAAACGGAAGGAAGTCATACAAAATATTGCCAAAGAATGCACCACAAAGCCGCCCTCCAGCTATTTGAGTAAAACTCAGCGG
Organism: Maribacter sp.; assembly: GCA_051275765.1. Lineage (GTDB taxonomy): Bacteria > Bacteroidota > Bacteroidia > Chitinophagales > Saprospiraceae > JAHDCE01. The sequence goes on from JBNMOV010000280.1 coordinate 2,899, forward strand.
CTGGATAAATGGCTGTTGCATCCCATCATAGGAGTATTTATCTTTTTGTTCATCATGTTTCTTGTGTTTCAAGGGGTTTTCAGCTTTGCCGAATATCCTATGGGATTGATTGACGACTCATTCAGCAGTCTGGCAGACATGGTGGGCAGTAAATTCCTAAAAGCAATCATCATAGGACTAGGTGCGATAATGGTATTCATTCCACCTATCGCCATTCTGTTCTTTTTATTGGGAATATTGGAGCATACGGGATACTTATCTCGAATTTCCTTTATTGCAGATGCCTTTTTAAAAAAATTCGGACTGAGCGGTCATAGCGTAGTACCATTAATGTCCAGTTGGGCATGTGCCATACCTGCGATCATGAGTACCAGAATTATCACTAATCCTAGAGAAAGATTTGCCGTTATTATGGCATCGCCATTGATGACATGCAGTGCGAGACTACCTGTATATGCCATATTGATTATCGTAATCTTTCCAGAAGAAAGTAGCTTTTGGGGAATAAAAGGACTCACATTACTATCACTTTATCTCCTTGGCTTAGTCGCTACCTTAATGGTGGCATGGCTTGTCAATAAAAATAGCAAAATACCTTCGAGTGACAACTGGATTTTGGAACTTCCCGTTTTCAGAAAACCGAATTGGAAAAGCATCTTCATTAATGTTTACCAAAAAACTAAGGCATTCGTTGTACAGGCAGGTAAGATTATTTTGGTTATCTCCGTACTGCTTTTCATCTTATCCGAAACCAGTCCAAAAAACCAACAATTTGTCACAGATAAGATAGTGGAATCTCAGGAAAATGCTCCTGCTAATGAACATGAAGCCATTGAAAAAAATATAGAATTAGAATATTCCTATCTAGGTTATATGGGAAAAGGTATAGAGCCTTTGGTTCGTCCTTTGGGATATGATTGGAAAATAGGAATAGCCCTCATTAGCTCCTTCGCAGCCAGAGAAGTATTCGCATCTACTTTGGTTACAATTTATAGTCTAGAAGAAGTCACAGACGAAGAAGATGGAGTAAAAAATACTAGGATTGCAGATAAATTCCGAGCAGATTTAATAAAGCAAGGGAAAGAACCCAATGTAACTGCCATTTCGGTTTCACTGCTGCTTTTTTACGTTTTTGCGATGCAGTGCATGAGTACTTTAGCTATCGTTCGTAGGGAAACCAATTCATGGTATTATGCTATTGTCCAGTTTCTTTTTATGCTACTACTGGCTTATGGCTTTGCCTTTATAGCGTATCAATTATTGAAGATCTGATTTAACTACTCATTATTTTAATTTTAATGGAATGAGAAACATCCTATTTTTTATCAGTATCCTTTTTATTTTTTCTTGTCAAATAGAATCTAATAATGAGGCCCAAGTCATTGAAAAAGGCGAAAATAATATCCTTGATTTATTATCATCTCATAAAATAGATGGAGATAGTCAACTCCATAGTAAAGTAGGATATGTAGCAGTAGTCGTTCCTACTTTAACAGACCAAAATGTATTTGATTTAGGTTTGCATATGGCTGGCTTTTATACTTACTTAGAAAGTGAAGCTAGAGGTGGTGTGGAAACTATTTTGATTTCTTCGGATTCTATACAGCATTATTCAGCTTTCATTTCTTCTATGAAAGAAAATAATCCTATCATCTTTAAAGAGCTATCTTTTATCAGTGATACGAGTTCAATATTAGTCAATAATATTGCAGCAGCATCGAAGCATTTGGATCATGCAGGATTCGCTTTGGTATATGATGCTGATGGAAATTTCATGTATCATATTGATGAATATCGTTGTCAAGGAGAAAAATTACAGCGATTTTATCAGACGTTTTATCCTAGAAAAATCGCCAATTATCCTACTACATCTTATGAGATTAAAAAAGAAGAAAAGCTGCCAGCAGAATTATTGAAATACGTGGATAGTTATATAGGTCAACAAAATGTCATGTTCACTTTTTATCCATCGCCATTGAGCCATGCCTGTTCTATTCAGATGAATGATTTTACGCAGCTTTCTGAGCAAGCGAATCTAAAAATGTTTGCGGTTTCTATAGGAGATGAAGCGCAAATTAATTCTTGGAAAATGAACCAATATGTGGGACTAGATATGATCGCAGATTCTACAGGTATCGTTTCTAATGATTTCAATTCGCTATTGAGGGAAGAAGACGGCATTGTATATTCAGATAGAACTGTTTTTATTATTGATAAGGAAGGTATCGTCCAGTATATCAATAAGGATTATGATGTAGTAGCGGATTTGAGTAATTTGGAAGAGGCAATTTTAGCTTTGTCGAAGTAATACCAATTTAAATTTATAAAGTCGCATTGGATTTGCTTAAGAATTTAAATGAGTACTAGGCAAAAAACGCAAGCATAGCTATGGCGAGTATTTTTAACGACGTAATCGCTTAAATTCTTGGAATTATATGCGACATTTATGACTTAAATTGGTACAAGAAGTATAAAGGGAAAAATTGATGAATAAAAGGGAAAACGAGCTTACTAAATAATTTAATTTATAGCATATCTTTGTATTATCAATACATTGAAGTAATTAAAAAAGTACTTCATTAAAAGAGATTAAAATGAATGTAACAGAATACGAAAAGCAATTCGAGGATATTTTAGAAGGAATTAATGCGAATTATCCTTACGATTCTGATGATTACATCAATTATGTAAAGATGAATCAAAGAAGGATGAAGCGTTGGGATAAGGTTGGCAAATTATCGCCAGAATTAACTGAGATTATGACTAATATAGATCAACCTATGAATTGGGTGCTCATCACAGAACCTTGGTGTGGAGATGCTGCACATAGTCATTCTTTTATCAAGAAAACGGCGGAACTCAATCCTAATATTAGTTTGACCATTCAAAATAGAGATACTGATAGCGAGATAGATAATTATCTAACTAATGGTGGAAAAGCTATTCCTATCCTTATCGCACGAGATACTGATGGCAATGATTTGTTTGTTTGGGGACCTCGTCCTAAAGAAGCACAAGATATCGTGATGCGTCAGAAAAATGATGCCACTATGACGATGGATGATAAAAAGATAGAGCTACAAAAGTGGTATAATAAAGATAAAGGAACAATGATTCAAAATGAATTGAATCAGATTTTGAAAGATAGGTTTGAATTGGTGTAAATCATCATTCAATACATAACCCTTTTAATAAGAATTCTTCGTAGTTGAAAAACTGCGAAGAATTCTTATTTTTAAATGGAGATTTTGTTAGCTGCCGTTCATGATTATATAAAATGATCAAATTAAACAAACGAATAATTATCTACTCGTACTAATAATTCAACATTCACACGGACAGCTGTTGCAGGTAAAATCTATTTCAAAAAATACAACTATACTGAGAATTAATTAGTTTTCGGATTGTTAAAAATTCATAGCTTCTGAAAGTCAAGCAATTGCTACTAACGTTGATCTGTAAAGCGAATACCGCTAGTGGACTAACTCATAAGTTAAGGTATGTTAAGTACACTGTAAAGTAAGTTGTTTAATATTTTGATGAGATTATTTTGGAATATGGCGAGGCATTTTTTGACAGCGTAGCCTTAGCTACGGTGGAG
>JBNMOV010000281.1:0-6476 GCA_051275765.1 Maribacter sp.
GCAGGAATCGTCGTTGTGCATTTGCCTACAGGCAGTATCGCTGGACAAATCATGTACAATACTTCTGTAGATGAAATTTATGATATCCATGTCATACCAGAAAAGATAAGACCTAATATTCTCAATACAAGAACGCCAGATTATAAAAGTGGTGTCATGATACCAGATTCCACTTTTTGGTCTAGACCAAAACAAGATTAACAACTATTTCATAATTATTTTTAAATCCATTAAATGAGACACGTTCCTTACGCAAGAAAAAAGAGGCAACTCAAGCTTTTAGTCAAACAACTAAAAACTCTTATTTCACAGCCTAATGCTCTGGTTCAAGTACGAAACTTGGTCATTAAAATCAGAACATTGAGCCTAGAATTATCTAAAAAACTAGGTACTTTTCAACTCAAAAGAATTCTAGGTCCAGCAGCCATTATTCTGGGAATTTCATTTTCTAACCCTATGGCAGCACAGAGTTTTGCAACGCCAGTAGCGAATCCATTCGGGCTGGACAAAAGCATAGCCCCTCTTCTAGAATACGTCATATTTCCAGAATTGGCAGATATCGATAATGATGGTGATTATGATATTCTTGCTGGATCTTATAGCCAAATGTATTATTTTGAAAATACAGGTTCAGTTACAGATCCCGTTTTTGGTCCGCCGCAGGCAGGCCTTTTTGGTCTGACTACAATAGAGGAATATAGTGCCCCTTCCTTAGCAGATTTAGATGCTGATGGCGATTTAGATTTAATGGTCATTAATATCTATGGGAATGTTGATTATTTTGAAAACACAGGTACAGCAGAGGCAGCACAGTTTGGCGAAGCTATCAGTGATCCTTTTGGACTTAATTTCATGCCCGCAACTGAAGATACCTATCTCATTGCAATGGACTTCGTTGATTTAGATGGTGATGGCGATCTGGATATTATGACAGGAGATGGTGCCCCCTATGCAGAGTACGACTATAATAGTAATCTGAAATATTATGAAAACATAGGTACGGCAGAAGCACCTCAATTTGTTGCTGCTCAACTTAATCCTTTTGGTTTATCCGCTATTCCTACATTAGGAGTATCTCCAGAATTTTTAGATATGGATGATGATGGAGATATGGATATTATTGTGAAAGATTTTTATAGTGGTGATTTTCTTTTTGCAGAGAATACAGGAACCGTGAATGCTCCTGCATTTGAAGCATACGAGACCAATCCTTTTGAGTTATCTGCTACTACACAATATAGCAGTGTCATGACTTCTGCTGATATGGATAATGATGGAGATATTGATTTATTGGTTACTCAATATGCAGAGAGTATTTCAGAAAATCCTGTTTTGTATATTGAAAATACAACGATCAGCGTATCTGTATCTGCTCCTGCTTTTGAATCTAATATCTCTCCTAATCCTGTACAGGATTGGTTAAAAATAGACAGTGAAAAAGAGTTGACGAACATTCAAGTTTTTGATATCGTAGGGCGGTCTATTTCATTAATTACGAATATCGAATCGTCTATTTATTTAGGAGATCTCGATAGTGGAATTTACTTATTAGAATTGACATCTGTGGATGGAAAACGAGTGAGTAAAAAGATAGAAAAGTTATAGAATATCTTCTATAAAAAACCTTATCCGCTCTGTCATCTTTTTGACGGAGCGGATTAATACAAAATTCTTCACTTGATTTCGTATAAGGTAACGAGAATTTATTTGGTTCTAGGGTAAGTTACTCATGACAGAAACTTATCCACAAGATAGGGGAAAGAAAAGGTTTTCTAAAATTGAAATTTTAGGTTTGTGGAAATTAATAGTGATAAACTAATACTTATATAATACTAATAATCATATTTTTAACTTAAATACTCTTATACTTTTGTGTAAAATTAACGATTCATCATTAATTTTTTCATCAGCCATTTAACTGGCAAAACATCCTTAAACATAGGGTAATTACCATCTAATAACTCTATTTCTTCTATTAATTTATTGGTTTCTTCTAATTGCTCTGACTGAGGTAATAAAATAATTCGACTCATTTTTTTGAATACCTTCGATACGTCTAACCACAAAATTTCTGCTGGTGTTTTGTAATGTGCTGTTTGATAAATATTCGTCACTTCTCTTTCGAATAATTCTAAATTATTTTCTTCAAAATAAATCATCACCATAATGAAACGAGTGTAATAAAAATCATTTTGAGGACGATTATGAATGTCTTTAGGAAGTAAGCTCCAAGCTTCATTGGCACGTCCTTCAAAAATCAAACAAATAGCGATAATATAACCAAATCTATATCTGACTCGTTCATTTTTGGCGATCTGTTTTTTGTAGATTTCAAAAATAGGAATAGGTGCTGCGAAACGTTCTAATTTAGTGAGAATACTAATATAATTATATACCACTTCTAGACGAAGCCACCTGGGATTCAGCGTCATCAATTTTATACAACGTTCAAAATAAGTAGCAGAAGTTTCATACTCGTTTTTAAAATAATAACAGTGTCCTAACCAATTGTTATAATCTCTTTCATTAATCGCTAGCTCTGGTCTTATTTTAGACACTTCATCATGTGAAACTAATAATGCCTTAAAAATAGGAATCCTTTTTTCATGATTTTTTTCGTGGAAAGACTGAGCTAATAATTGATGGTATTTAAAGAAATCATTGTCTAGTAATTTTTCATTAATTTGCACCAAATCTTGATAAGGTGGAATTTCAATATTCTGTCCAGTAAACATGGAAGTATAATAAATAAAACCTAATTTCTGTTCTAATCCTCTCAACTCTTCTAAGTATTCAGATTGCTGACATTCGATACCTCTTTTTAATAATTGAGTTAATTTATCGTAGTATTTTAATTTCTCTTCTTGGCTATGTGTAACGTATTCGTGATACAGAGAAATTAATTCTTTTTCTAATTTAAAATATTTTTTCTGTTGTGCTTTTTTATAGTATTTATTCCACTCTTTTTCAAATAAAGAAAAGGCATTTTTTTCTTGCAAAAACTGGAGTAATAAAATACACGGAATGATACTTTTAGTAACATCTTTTTGTATTAAATTCTCAACCGAATATAAAATAATAAACTGCTCTATTTCTTCATTTAATATTCTTAAAAAATGACGAAGTTTCACATCTTTTTTAGGCGTGAATTTTTCTTTAGAAATAAAAGAAAAAAGATAAGATTTATCTATTTTTTTATCAATATCCGCTTTCATTATTACATCATACAAAGGCAAAGATTCAGAAGCTCCTTTTGCTTTTAAATATTTTCGTAATAATGCTTTTTCTTCACGTGTGAAACACTGTATGAGTTCTTGTGATTTCAATTTTTAGATGTTGAGATACTGAGATTAACCCCTAAAGGGAACTTTAAAGTTCCCTTTAGGGGATTTACTATTCATTAAACCATCTCTTTTACCTTAGCCAAAGCATTTTCTATACCACTAGCATCTTTTCCTCCTGCTGCTGCAAAGAAAGGTTGACCGCCGCCACCGCCTTTGATTTCCTTGGCGAGTTCACGCACCATATTTCCTGCATGGAATCGTTTTTCATCCACTAGATTCTTAGAAACAATGACCATTAATTGTGGTTTGCCTTTGATTTCAGCAGCAAATACAATCAGTGCATTTCCAATTTCTTTTTCCAATTCATAGCCCAATGTTTTGATCGCATCAGCATTAGCTAAAGGTAATCTTTCTGCGAGTACATTCACGCCATTTATAATCTCGAATTTCACTTTTAAATCTCCTTTCAATGCACTAGCTTGTGCAGCCAATAGCTTTTCTATTTCCTTTTGCAAGGCTTTGTTTTCATCCTGTAATTTCTGCACAGTCCCTACTAAATCCTTAGGGTTCTTGAATAAATCACGTGTTTCATCAAGAATGTCTAATTCCTTATTCAGATACTTTTCAGCAGCTTCAGCTGTGATGCCTTCTATTCTTCTCACACCTGCAGCAACACTACCTTCTGATAGGATTTTAAAATAACCAATTTCACCTGTAGATTGTACATGCGTACCTCCACAAAGTTCGCTAGAATAATCCTTATCGAAAGTAACAACCCGTACTTCTTCGCCATATTTTTCGCCAAAAAGCATCGTCGCACCAGAAGATGTAGCTTCTTCTATAGAAACTGTTTTATCGTCCAATTGGATGTTCTCCCGAATCTTAGCGTTGACCATATTTTCAATCGCTAATAAATCCTTTTTCTCTAATTTTTCATGATGTGAAAAATCGAAACGAAATTTATCATCACGTACTTCTTGTCCTCTTTGTAAAGCGTGTTCTCCAATAACTTTATGCAATGCAGAATGTAATAAATGTGCAGCTGTATGATTTTTAGAAATAGCAGCACGTCTATTCTTTTGTACTTCTGCACGAACGATTGCCTTTTTATTCTGAGGCAATTTATTCACATAATGAATAATTAAATCATTTTCTTTTTGCGTATTAATAACAGCTATTTTTTCATCATCAAACCACAATAATCCTTTATCACCAATCTGTCCCCCACTCTCTCCATAAAATGGTGTTTTATCCAAAACAATCTGAAATTGTTTTTTCTTTTTCACTTCTATCGTTCTGTATTTTACGAGCTGCGAATCATCAGAATATAATGTTTCGTAACCAATAAATTCTACACCATCTGAATCTATTAAATTATGCCAATCGCCTACAGATTTTTCCGCATCTTTTTGAGATAATTTTTTCGCTATTTCTCGTTCTTTTTCGTAGCCTTCTTCATCTACGCCAAAGCCTTTTTCAGACGCAATTAATCGAGTTAAATCAATAGGAAAACCATAAGTATCAAAAAGCGTAAATGCATCTTTTCCAGATACTATATTATTTTCGATATTTAATTTATCAAACCTTTTCAATCCTAAAGATAAAGTCTTTAAAAATTGCTTTTCCTCTGATAAAATTAATCGAGTAATATGATTTAATTGCTCTTTTACTTCTGGGAAAATTTCTTGGAAATTCTCAGCGAATAACGGCAATAATTTATATAATAATGGCTCATTAATATTCAAGAAAGAATAATAATATCTTACTGCACGTCTGAGTATTCTACGAATCACATATCCAGCTCCATTATTACTTGGTGTCAAACCATCTGCGATAGCAAATGAAACTGCACGTAAATGATCTACCACGACACGCATCGCCATGTCAGTCTTCGCAGCAGGATCATAACTGAAAGTATATTCTATACCAGATTCCTTTTCCAAAAACTGGATAAAAGGAGCAAATATATCTGTATCATAATTGGAAGTCTTCCCTTGCATAGCCATACAAAGACGCTCAAATCCCATTCCTGTATCTACATGTTTTTCTGGTAGATCTTCAAGGCTTCTATCTGCCTTCCTATTATATTGGATAAACACCAGATTCCATATCTCTATCACTAATGGATCATCCATATTGACGAGCGTAGCTCCATCCACTTTTTCACGTGCTGCATCTGGTCTGATATCTACATGAATTTCTGAACAAGGACCACAAGGTCCTGTATCCCCCATTTCCCAGAAATTATCTGTTTTATCAAAATATAAAATGCGTTCCTTTGGTACATGAGCAGACCAATAAGATACTGCTTCCTCATCTGCATCCAGACCACTTCCTTTATCTCCCTCAAAAACAGAAACATATAATCTATCCTTAGGCAGTTTATACACTTCTGTCAGCAGTTCCCAGGCCCAGTCTATTGCTTCCTTTTTGAAGTAATCGCCAAAAGACCAATTACCTAGCATTTCAAACATAGTATGATGATAACTATCCACGCCTACATCTTCTAAATCATTGTGCTTGCCAGATGCACGAAGGCATTTCTGTGTATCGGTGGCACGTCTAAAATCAGGTATTCTATTTCCTAGGAAAAAGTCCTTAAACTGGTTCATTCCTGCATTCGTAAACATCAATGTAGGATCATCCTTATTTACAATAGGTGAAGATGGAACTATCTTGTGCTCTTTCGATTCAAAAAAATCTAAGAACGCCTGTCTGATTTCTTTTGATTTCATTTTTTATTATATTAATACTTTATATTACGTACTCAGACTATCTTACTTATATCTATCAAAAATAGTCCGTTTTAGTGATAATCAGATATTAGATTTCAGAACAAATTAATATAATCTCTCGTATCTAAAATCTAAGGTCTAATATCAGTTATTAGGTATGATCTTTGCAACACAACACGGTATAGACGTGCATTTTATCATCCTGTATATTATCCGATTTTAACACACACTTATTCTAAAATACCTCCTGTTCTATAACCGGATAGTTGTCAAAACACTAAATAAGGTTAAAAAGTGCCCGAAAATAGCATCTTTTATACATATTCCTTGTCCGTTTGCCAATCAGATTATAAATTTGTCCAATAAGGGAGGCAATACATCAGAAAACTTTTTCCAAGACTGAAAGCAATGAATTGACATTTTGGAAGTCCAAAATTAGTCGATTTTGCCTAATATA
>JBNMOV010000282.1:0-6470 GCA_051275765.1 Maribacter sp.
AATTAGTTTTAGTAAAATTCCACATGGTGATTATAGTATTCTTGCTAAGCAAGTAAAAAATACATTGGAAGCATATAATACTTCCTATGGAACAAATATCAATGACATCAAGAAAGGAATTTTATCTGCTGAGAATATGTTTACTTCTGCAGAAGAAGATAATGTGATTTTAACTTGGATACTTAGATTTGTAGGTTTTTTTATGATGTTTATAGGATTGGTTTCCGTATTCAAGCCATTAGTAGTCATAGCAGATGTACTGCCTTTCTTTGGCAATTTACTTAGTTTTGGAGTGGCAGCATTTGCTGGAATCTTTTCTTTTGCACTGACCTTTATGACCATCGCAATCGCATGGATATTTTACAGACCCATTCTTGGAATATCCTTGATGCTGATTGCTCTTGCTGTTCTCTTTTTCTTTTATAGAATGGCGAATAGGGATAAGGTAGCATAGGACTGAATAGAGAAGAATTTCACAATCTTAATCGTAGTGTTTTGCTATGATTAAGATTGTTTTTTATAGTCTATAGAGAATGGTGCTTGTAAGTTGGTTGCTAATTCAATTTTCAGGAACTAATACCAATTTGAATCATAAATGGCACATATGATTGGATGAATTTAACGACTTGCTTCGTTACAAATACTTGCCATAACTACGACTATACCTGCGTTTTGTGCCTCAAAATTCATCAAATCTATTACCAAATCCAATGCGACTTTATAAATTCAAATTGGTATGAAATATACGAACAACTATATAACTATTAATGAGTTATTTCTTCACCATCCCTTAGCCGTTTGAGACATATATTATATGTCTTTGATTTAAGGATAAATAGGATTAAAGTGATAGAGGATAATCTAAACAATAGTTTGAATATTGATTCAATGCAAAAACAGGCATTTTAGATTTCATCCAAAGAAACCATTTATCTATTGTGTAGAAGAATTGAGTGGAACAGTTTATTTTTATGGCTATAAAAATGGTCAATTAAGTCTTTCTAATACGTATCAATCTTATGAAAATCAACAAGAAGAATATGCTTCTTCTGATATTCATATTTCTCCAGATAGAAAATATCTTCATGTATCCAATCGACAAGATGAAAATTCAATTTCAATATTCCTAAATGGACACCAATCAACATTTGGCAAAATACCTCGCAGTTTCGTTATTGATCCTGCTGGGAAATATTTAATACCAATTTGAATTTATAAAGTCGCATATAATTGGATAAATTTAACGACTTACTTCGTTACAAATACTCGCCATAGCTACGGCTATGTCTGCGTTTTGTGCCTCGCAATTTATCAAATTTATTACCAAATCCAATGCGACTTTATAAATGCAAATTGGTATAATAGTGGCAAACCAAAAAACAAGTGAAATAATAGTTTTTAGTAGAAATATTGAAACAGGTTTATTGACTAAAATAAGCACAACAATTGGAGTAGAATTTCCGTCTAGTTTAGAAATGGTAAAATATGGGAATTAGTCACGTTTTTAGTAGGAACTCCAGATCGAAAATTACTGACGAAATCATAACGAGCAGAGGTGCTTGGAAGGGAATATCTGTTGGGAAAATATCCTATTCCTTAGAGTAGAAATAAGCGTATGTTCTTTGGATTGATTAAATATGGATTAGTATTAATTGTGATTTTCGTATTTTTGGATAAATGGGAGTGCTTACCTTCTATGATAACTAAAAATAAATGAAGAAAATAAAACAACCAATACAGCTTTTTACAAAGTGGTTTGACGAAGAATTAAAATTATCAAAAGCTCGTATTCCGACAGCAGTTTGCTTATCGAGTATTGGTATAGATGGTTTTCCAAATGCAAGATTTGTTTCCTTTAAAGAATTAATGGACAATTCTTTTATTATTACTGGCCCATTAAATTCAAGAAAGGGAATTGAAATTGAAAATAATGATAAAGTTGCACTGACTTTTTGGTGGACAGAAACAGAAAGACAAGTCAGAATTCAAGGATTAGCAACGAAGATAGCGGAACAGCTTGCAGATAAGTATTTTAAGGAACGTAATGTAAATTCACAAGTAGTATCTTCTATTTGTGAGCAAGGAAAAAAAATTGATAATCTGGAAGAATTAGAAAAGAAAATATTAGAAAGAGTTTCTGAAAAGACTAAAATTACAAGACCAAAAAACTGGAGTGGATTTTCAATTAAACCAATACGAATAGAATTGATGGAATTCAAAAAAACGAGATTTCATAATAGAAAGCTATACGAATTTGAAAATGATAAATGGAATTTAAAACAAATTCAACCATGAAAATCCAACTTGGATTCAAGTAAGTAAGTAAAACAAAAAATGAAAATATATCTGAAACAATGCATCTTAGTTCAAATAATATTCATTTGTTTTTCAAGTGCATATTCTCAGCAGTTGGTAGTTTCAACTGAAAGTATTCAAATCGTATATCAAAATATTGATAATCCAATTAATACAAATATTGAATGCTTTGCTGCATCAAAAATACTTTATTCAGACAATGGAGTAATAAATATAAAAGGAGATAAAATATATTGGAAACCAAAGGGAAGAGGAATTTCATTTCTGAAATTAATAGAAATATCAGAAGGCGATACCATCACTTTAGATAGTAGTTCATTTTATGTAAAGGGATGCCCCTTCCCAAGAATAAATTTAAATATAAAAGCAAGGCATTCAGGAATTGGGAGCTATTATTCACAGAAATTAATTTTTGAATTTGAAAATAGATATAAGCATCTTAAAATCGAAGAAAAAATAAGAATATTATCTTTTGATATGACTGTGATTCTAAAAGATAAAAATGATAAAATTGAAAGATATTTATTTCATTCAAAAAATGAATTTTTGCCAGATGAATTTAAAAATATTCGTGAACAACTAAAAAATGGAAATCTCCTAATCGTTAAATTCAGTAAAGTAGAAATCGAATGCGATTGGCAAAAAGAAGCTAAATATTATGACGAATATTTTGAATTAATTCCAGGGATGGAATTAAAATGGACTTGGCTTATTGAATAAGATCCATGAAGAAACTGTTCGTTGAAGATGGGTAGTTCTAAATATTTTTGTCTTGCGTATTATTTTTGTACTTTGTATGAAGTAAGGAGCATTTATGCTCCTACATTACTAAATTACAACGGTTTACAAAAGCAGATTACAGCTCCAAAAACCAATCAATCTACTAATTTAATAATCACACTTAGAATGAAAACAAGAACTACATTAATTCTAACATTGTTTTTTTTGATTTTCATGAATAGGACGCTATTCGCAGAAGTCACATTAAATACCATATTTGCTGACCATATGGTATTACAGCGTAACCATGAAATACATATTTATGGTACAGCGGATATTGGTGAAAGTATAGAAGTGAAATTCGCAGGGCAAACCAAATCTATGACTACTACAGAAATAAACTGGAGTGTTTACCTAAGCTCAATTGAGGCTGGAGGTCCTTACACACTAGAAGTAAATGGTGATAACGATATTGAACTCAACGATATTTTGGTAGGTGATGTGTGGATATGTTCTGGACAATCTAACATGGCAAGTAAAATATATAATTACAAAAGATACGGGAATGGTTTGTATGAAGAATTTGAAGATGTTCCAGGCGACTATTCAAATGATAATATCCGTTTAGTTACGTTGGGTACAAGTAACCATGATGCCATTATTTCTGATCCTGTAATTAAGAACAGCTGGATAGCTTGTAATCCTAAATCTGCACTGTCTTTTTCAGCTACAGGGTATTTTTTTGGAAAGTCCCTACAAGCTGAAATTGGAGTGCCAATTGGTTTAGTATTATCATCTAAAGGTGCTACAGGAATGGGCTCATGGATGGCGACAGAAACTATAGAAAATAATGACGTAACCAAAGCTTCATATATCGATAAAACGTATAATTTAGGTATCTCGAAACTGTATAATAGCATGATTTATCCCCTCCATAAAATGCCGATTACAGGAGTGGTGTGGTATCAAGGAGAATATGAGACGACCCATCGCTTGGGAGATGAATTTGAATCCGTATTCAAAATCCTTATTTCATCATGGAGAGAAGCTTGGGGACAAGGTGATTTTCCATTTATATTCGCACAATTATCTGCTTGGGGGAAGGCAAACAATATACCTGAAGAATCAGAACATGCTAGAGCTAGACAAGGTCAATTAGATGTTTGGAATTCAGTCGTCAATACTGGTATGGCAGTTACATTCGATGGGGGAGCTAAGAATATTCATCCTCCAAATAAAGAATCCGTTGGTAGCAGATTAGCATTAATGGCACGTAAGGTAGCTTATCACGAAGATATATTATATACTGGCCCAGTAATTAAGGCAGGGCTTATCGAAGATGCTAAGATGAAAATTACCTTCGAACATTACGGTGATAATTTGCAAAGTAAAGAAATGATAATGGATAAATATACCGCTAAATATGTCCTGTCCGCTGATACTCTTTATGGATTTACTATTGCGGGTTCTGATAAAGTATTTTATGATGCTACTGCAGAGATAGTTGGAAAAAATACGCTTGAAATATATTCTCCAAATGTTAGCGATCCAGTATATGTACGATATGCTTGGAACAGATTTCCACTGGCTAACTTATTCGATAGCGATGATTTTCCTGCTTCACCATTCGAGCTGAGTATGGCTTCTACACTTGGTAATGTGGAAAAACCTTCAATTAATATTTATCCAAATCCAAGCAACGGAGTTATAATACTAGATCTTAAAAATTTATCCAATATTACCAACTTTAATATTTTTGATTTGAATGGTCGTCTAGTTGAACAGCATTCACTTTCTCCACAACAAAAAGATGAACGATATGTACGCTACGAAAGTGATTTGCCGCCAGGTCATTATACAATTCAAATCATTTATGATGGTGTTGAGTTGACTGAGAAGTTATTCATTTATTGATCTTACCAAGATCAATATTTTACAGCATTTTAAAAGTAGGGTAGTAGGCACAAAAAAAGAGGTGGAAAATAATTTCCACCTCTTTCGTTTCATACCGTAGTTGTTTGAGTTTCTAAAGCTTACTTCGTCTTATCGATGATAGCTTTGAATATCTCTGGGTGATTCATAGCCATATCGGCTAATACCTTTCTATTTAACTCTACTCCGCTATTTGATAGCTGATGCATCAACTTGGAATAGGTAGTACCATTCAAACGAGCGGCAGCATTGATACGTGTAATCCATAATCTACGGAAAGCACGCTTTTTATTTCTACGATCACGGAATGCATATTGCAAACCTTTTTCTACAGCATTTTTTGCTACTGTATATACTTTTGATCTTGCACCAAAGTAACCTTTGGCCATCTTCAAAATTTTCTTACGTCTTTTTCTTGACGCTACGTGGTTGACTGAACGTGGCATAAAATAAGATTTTCTTGTTCGATACAGAGGTTCATTTTGAACTCTTTTTGCCTGTATCCTCGTTAAAAAATCGATTTAAATTAATAAATCTGTCTTGTTGTATTAAAGAATTAGATACAAAGTAATGCTCTTACTCTCTTAGAATCTCCTTTGGATAAAATATCTGATCCAGTAAGACGAGTCTTAGCTTTCTTTGATTTCTTTCTTAATAAGTGACGTTTTCCTGAATTAAAGTGCTTTATTTTGCCCTTTCCAGTAACTTTGAAACGCTTTTTCGCACTTGAGTGCGTCTTCATTTTAGGCATGATGACTTCCGTTTATTTTTAAAATAAGAACGCAAATGTATAATAAAGAAGCGAGAAATAAAAGGCTTAGACCTTTTTATTTCTCGCTTGTACAAGTATAATATGAATTAACCATATTTGTTAAGTGAATCACCCATTATTTCTATGAATGAAGACATTAATCAACTATGGACTAACATTTATTTCTTTGGCTTCTTCTTAGGTTGAATCGTCACAGACATCCTTCTTCCTTCTAATCTAGGTAATGTTTCAGCAGAACCTAGCTCCACCAATTCATTAATGAAATTAAGCAATAATAATTCACCTCTTTCCTTAAATACAATAGAACGACCTCTAAACTGAACGAAAGCCTTTACCTTATTACCTTCTTCTAGGAATCCTTTAGCATGCTTCAATTTAAAATCAAAATCATGTGTATCCGTATTCGGACCAAAACGAATTTCCTTGATAACTGTCTTGGCAGTCTTTGCCTTCAGTTCCTTTTCTTTCTTCTTCTTTTGGTAGAGGAATTTTTTGTAGTCAATGATTCTACAAACAGGAGGTTTTGCCTTTGGAGAAATCTCTACTAAGTCATATTGCATTTTATATGCCCAATCCAATACCTTTCTAGTTTCATAAATCCCTGGATCGATTGTTTTTCCAGCAGCTTCGCTGATCGCTTCCATATCATCGCCTACTAGACGGACTTCTGGAACACGAATTTGCGAATTTAGTCTATGTTGAGGTCTTTCTCTTTCTTGTCGGTTGTTTC
>JBNMOV010000283.1:0-6464 GCA_051275765.1 Maribacter sp.
GGATAGTCGATGGACAGGACTATTTTAAAATTACATTAGAGGAAGATGGAGTATATAAATTGTCATACCAGGCATTAAATAATGCTGGTGTATTCTCTGGAGGTGCTATTCCTACTGGAGAACAACTGAAAATGTATTACCAAGGACAGGAAATACCACTATATGTTACTTCCTCTGGAACATTAGGGACAAGTGATTATATAGAATTCTTTGGAAGAAAGAATACAGGAAAAATGGATATTCACTTATATGAAGAGCCAGAATTTCAGTTGAACCCTCTGTATAGTTTGTTTACGGATGTATCCAGTTATTTCTTGACATGGAGTACAGAACCAAGCCTTAGAATTATAAATACTCCAAATGATTTAGTAAGTCCTCCTAGTGTCGAACCCTACTGCATGTATGAAGATACTCAAGTATACACTGATATTCTTGACAAGGGTAAAGAAAATGGCTCAGCACAGTGGAGATGTAGCTATGATATAGGAGAAGGTTTTTGTAAAAATACATTCAGTACATTACAAAACTATACCTTCGATTTGGAGCATTTAGCGAATAATGGCAATAATGCTAATTTAAGTATCCGACTTTTCTCTAAATCAGGAAATCATACTTTAGGAGTATCCTTGAATGGGGGAAGTATATATACGGAAAATTATGCCTCTTGGGCAGTCAAGCAAATAAATACATCAGTTTCTACATCTGATTTTCAAAGTGGAAATAATACATTTAATATAGAAGGTACTGGTTCTGTTGATAACGATAAATTTAGATTAGCATATATTTCATTGGATTATCCTCGAACACTGGATTTTGATAATAATAGCGATTTTCTATTTTCTATTCCAGGAGGTACAGTATCTAAATATTTAGAAATCAATGATTTTGATCATGGTGGAGAAGCTCCCATACTCTATGATATTAGTAATAACCTAAGAATTGTTACTCAGTTGGATGGAAATATAGTAAAAGTAGTGTTGCCAGCAGCAGTAGATACAAGAACCCTTTTTCTATCATCTACCAATAATATAGATGATCCTATTTCAATAGCAGAGAAACAATTCGCTAATTATGATTTTGCGAATGAGGATTACGACTATATCATGGTTACCCATCCTACTTTTTTCAATGATGGAACTGGAACTAATTATATACAGGATTATGCAGATTATCGCTCATCTTTTCAAGGAGGAGAGTATAATCCTCTAGTCGTTGACGTGACAGATTTATACGATCAATTTGGATATGGAGTAGATAGGAATGAGATGGCCATTAAAAATTTCATGAAACTTGCTGAAAATAACTGGTCGCCTAGATTACTCTACCTCATAGGAAAAGGAGTGACCTACGAACTCATGAGAAAAGAACCAGAGCAATGGTTGCAATATTCATTTGTTCCATCTTTTGGTTATCCTTCATCTGACCATCTTTTTGTATCTCCTATTGGAGGATCTACCCTATCAATGGGAGTAGGAAGATTGGCTATTAAAAATATAAACGACCTTAAGATTTATTTTGATAAGGTCATTGAATACGAAGCTGCAACTACTACACTGGGACAAACATTAGAGGAAAAAGAATGGATGAAAAAAATCCTTCATTTAGGTGGTGGAGATGATCCTATACAAGATTTAATTAAAGGAGAATTGAATATTCTCAAGGATACGATTGAATCTACTACATTAGGTGCGGAGGTTACTTCATTTTTCAAGAATTGCTCAGATGCAGTATGTCCTGCAGCAGATCAAGTCGTTCCATTAATTAATGAAGGAGTGGCAATGATGACCTTTTTTGGACATTCAGCTCCTAGTACCTTAGATTTTGATTTAGGAGATCCTAATGAATATGATAATAAAGGAAAGTATCCATTATTTTATGCGATAGGTTGTAATACCAATAGGATATTTGAAACAGCATCTACGTTGAGCGAAGATTTTGTTTTTATTCAAGATAAGGGCTGCATAGGTTTCTTTGGAGCAACTTGGGTAACCAACCTGAATAATCTAAGTGATTACGCTAGATATTTTTATAAAAATATAGGGACGAATCATTATGGATTAACACTAGGTGAAACGATTAAGGAAACAGTAGAGGATTATAGTTTTAGCAATTCTTATTCTGCCGAATTACTAAGAAATGGATTAGTACTACATGGAGATCCTGCCATTAGATTATATCCTTTCGATGCACCAGATTATTTGGTTAAGCAAGATGAGAGTTCAGTGAATCCAGGTATTGTAAACGCACAAGATTTGACTTTTGATCTGAATCTGACGGTTTCTAATATTGGTAGAGCAGTAGAAGATTCGATTAATATTCATCTAGAGCATGAATTGCCAAATGGAGAAACAATCGATCTAGGAATAAGAAGAGTTGATGCACCAAGTTTTAATAGTACTTGGATATATGAATTACCATTAACTGATAACCAAGCGATAGGCTTGAATTATGTCAATGTAACAGTTGATTCTGATGATGAAATAGAAGAAGCTCCTGGGAGTGCAGAACTCAATAACCTAGAGAGAATTCCATTCTTTATTGTAGCTAATGATATATTTCCAGTTTATCCTTACGAATTCAGCATCACATCAGATAATACTCCAAAATTAAGAGCATCTACTGCCAACGCTTTTTCAGAAGAATTGAATTATTACTTTGAAATAGATACTACAGAACTATTCAATAGTCCAATAAAGGAATCTTTGACTCAAGTATCCATAGGAGGTGTGCTGGATTGGGAACCTAATATCAGTATGATAGACAGCACCGTTTATTATTGGAGAGTTTCTATAGATAGTGCAGAGATTGACGGAGGATTTAATTGGCGGAATACTTCATTTATATACATACCAGATAGTTCTCCAGGTTGGAATCAGAGCCATTTTTGGCAATACACAAAAAATGAATTCGATCAAGTAGTACAGGATTCATCCTCATATGATTTATCTTTTACTAGTAGGGATTTTACCTTCAATCATGTAAATGCTGCGATAGGGAATATTCCTTATGTAGATATGTACATATTCAGAGAGAGTTTTAGGTTATCTAATTATTATCCTTGTAGTCCTAGTAATGATCACCGGACAGTCTGGATTTTAGGATTCGATCCAGTCACACTTGACTTAGGAACTACTCCTTCAGGATCTCCTTCTTATAATTGTTTTGGAGGACAGGGTTATGGTATGATTAGAAAACCTAACGTAGCATCTGAAAGAGAAGAAATGATGGACTTCATCGAAAACGTAATTCCTGATAATTATTATGTCGTCTTTTTTACCACTCAAAAATTGAATAATAATTATCACGCAGATGAATGGGCTGCTGATTCACTTCTTTATGGAAAGAATCTTTTTTCTGTATTGGAAGACCAAGGAGCATATAATGTAAGAGATATAGAAACCAACCAAACACCATATATCTGCGTATTTAAAAAGAATGATCCATCATTTATTACCAAAGAATTTCATGCAGATAGTGTAAGTCAAATTCTAGATATAGAATACATCCTACAAGGAATCGAAAGACAAAGCACGATTACTTCAACAGTTATAGGGCCTGCATCGAAATGGGAAACATTATTATGGGATACTGAAGAATATGATCCATTTATAGAAGATGCAAATATTGATATTGTAGGAATTGATAATAATGGAGTGGAAACACTTTTAGTGGATAGCCTTGTTCAGTATGATTATCTATTGACTAATATTGCTGCTGACCAATATCCATATATTAAGTTGGTTTATAATGCTTTAGATAGTGTAGATCATACAATGCCTCAGCTAAACTATTGGAGAGTATTATACGATCCGATTCCAGAAGCAGCACTAGTCCCTAATAAAATATTTTCTTTCCATAATGATACCCTTCAGCAAGGAGAAACCCTTACGATGGAAATAGGCATAGAAAATATAGGAGAAGAAAATATGGATAGCCTTTTAATGCATTACACGATTATTAATTCAGATAATAGCCAAGTATTAATAACAGATAAACTAGAACCTTTATTAGTCGATGGTCTTATCGTAGGTCAACTTAGTGTAGACACAAGGGATTTAATAGGAAATAACCGACTCATCATAGAAGCGAATCCAGATGAAGATCAATCAGAAATGTTCCACTATAATAATATAGGAGTGAAGTCATTCTTTGTTGAAGGTGATGAAAGGAATCCATTATTGGATGTAACTTTCGATGGTACTCATATCATGGATGGAGATTTGGTTTCTTCCGAGCCAGAAATAGTGATTTCCCTATTGGATGAAAATCCATTCCTTGCACTTACAGATACATCCCTGTTGAGATTATTTGTAACAGATCCTGCTGGACAGATAGCAGAATACAACGTAGATGGAGATATTCTAACTTTCTATCCTGCTACTGGAGATATTTCTGATGATAATCAGGCGAGAATGGAATTCAGACCAGAATTACTAATAGATGGAGTTTATCAATTACAAGTAAGAGGAAAGGATGTAACAGGAAATGTATCTGGAGATTTAGAGTATAGGGTCAACTTCGAGATCATCAACGAAGAAACTGTTTCTAATGTCCTCAATTATCCTAATCCATTCTCTACATCCACTCAGTTTGTATTTACCCTTACGGGCAATGAATTACCAGATGTATTCAGAATACAGATCATGACAGTATCTGGTAAGATTGTCAAGGAAATAAGTATGGCAGATTTGGGAATACTAAGGATAGGAAATAATATTTCTGATTATCGTTGGGATGGAACAGATGACTATGGAGATAAACTAGCTAATGGCGTATATCTATACCGTATCATGGTAAAGAAAAACGGAGAAGAATACGAAAGTTATGATAATGGAACCAACCAGTTCTTCAAGAAAGGCTTTGGTAAGATGGTTATATTGAGATAAGTATTCTAAATTGCAATTATAATTAGTTAGAATAGCTTTGTAGCTTTATATCCCGATGAAAAATATATTTTTCATCGGGATTGTAAATTTATATCCAATTTCATGAAAATAGCAGTAATAGGTGCAGGTCCAGCAGGGATGACAGCAGCTTACCAATTGAGTAAAAACCCTAACGTCGAGATCGAG
The DNA here is from genome assembly GCA_051275765.1 of Maribacter sp. Classification (GTDB taxonomy): domain Bacteria; phylum Bacteroidota; class Bacteroidia; order Chitinophagales; family Saprospiraceae; genus JAHDCE01. The sequence goes on from JBNMOV010000283.1 coordinate 5,073, forward strand.
CTATTCGAGGCAAGTTCTAGCGTAGGTGGAATGTCCAAAACATTAGATCTTTGGGGACAAAAAGTGGATATAGGTCCTCATCGCTTTTTTAGTAATGACTCTCGTGTCAATAAACTATGGCTGGAAGTAATCGAAAAAGATTACAGAATGGTTAATCGTTTGACTCGTATTTATTATAAAGAAAAACTATTCCATTATCCACTCAAGGCATTCAATGCACTTCAGAATTTAGGTATTTTTGAAGCAGTTAAATGTGTTCTTTCTTATTTTAAAGAAAAAGTAAGCCCCACACCACAGAAAGGAGATTTTGAATCATGGGTAACCAATCGTTTTGGAAAAAGGCTATTTGAAATCTTCTTCAAAACCTATTCAGAGAAATTATGGGGCATCAAATGTAGTGAACTGGATGCTGATTTTGCAGCACAGCGAATCAAGAAACTTTCCTTATACGAAGCAGTGAAAAATGCTATTTTTAAAGGAAAAAATGAACATAAAACGCTCGTAGATCAGTTTGCTTATCCTATAGGGGGAACAGGCTTGGTTTATGAAAAAATGAAAAACAAAACCATCGCTAACGGTGGACTAATTCACTTATCATCTCCTGTAAAAAGAGTCATTAAAAATAATGGCATTGTTAATCAAATAGAACTAGAATCAGGCGAAATCAAAACCTATGATCACATCATTTCCACTATGCCACTTACATTGATGGTGCAGCGACTGGATGATGTTCCTGTTGAAGTCATAGAAGCCAACCAAAAACTGAAATTCAGAAATACAATACTCGTTTATTTGGAAATAGAAGGTTCTGGTTTGTTCAAGGATAACTGGCTATATATTCATTCCTCAGCTCTTCAAACAGGAAGGATTACTAATTTTCGAAATTGGGTGCCAGAAATAAACGGAGATAGTAAGAATACTATTTTAGTATTAGAATATTGGTGTAATACAGAAGATGAGTTTTGGACAAAAAAAGATGCAGAACTCAATCAATTAGGAAAAGACGAAATTCGTTCGACAGGATTAATCAAGGATAGAAAAATTTTGAATGCCAAAACGTATCGCATTCCTAAATGTTATCCTGTATATGGTTCTGGTTACAAAAAAGACTTAGTAAAAGTAGAAGAATATTTAAGCAGCGTAAAAGGATTATTCGTCATAGGCAGATATGGAGCATTTAAATACAATAACCAAGATCACAGTATTCTAATGGGCTTGATGGCAGCAGAAAACCTATTGGAATCTAAAAGTAACGATCTTTGGAGCATTAATACAGATTATGATAATTATCAAGAAAGTTCTACGATTACGGAAACTGGACTGGAAATAAATTAGTAATAGAATAATCCTAATAAAATGAAAAATTTAAGCAGTTTCTCTTTTATTGTTTGT
>JBNMOV010000284.1:0-6461 GCA_051275765.1 Maribacter sp.
AAATATTTTATCCTTCTGTTCGTAAACGTAAAGCATATTGGACGGCTTTTATTGTTTTTTGGAGTTATTATGTATTGCATTTAAAGAGTAAGGTTTTTGGTAAGGCATATTTTGATAAACGAGTGAATAAACTGCATGAAAAAAATGCTACTCTTATTAAAAATAGAGTGCAAGAATTGCAGGGTTTATTCATTAAATTCGGACAATTAATCTCTAATCTTTCTAATGCACTTCCCCAAGAATTCAGAGGTCCTTTAGAAGAATTACAGGATCATATCAGGGCAAAACCTTTTGCTGAAATTAGGCAGACGATCAAAGAAGAACTAGGCGATTATCCTGATAAATTATTTACTTCTTTTGATAAAAACGCATTGGCTGCAGCTTCTATTGGTCAAGTTCATCGAGCTAGAATAGGTAAAGAGGATGTCGTCGTAAAAATACAACATGCTAATATTCAGGTTATTGCTCGTGCTGATTTAGAAATATTGAAAAACTTGGTCAAAATCCATGCTTTCTTTATGGACATGAAAGGACTGGATCATATGTATGAGCAAGTCAGACAAGTCATCGAGGAAGAATTGGATTACACGCAAGAAGCAGAATCCATGCGAGCTATTGCAAAGAACCTAAAAAGTGTTCCAGAATTAAGAGTTAAAATCCCTCGTGTTTTCCCTAAATATAGTAGCTCTAAAATTTTGGTTTCTTCTTTTTGTGAAGGAACCAAAATTGGTCATCTTGATGAGATTAAAAGCTGGGATTTAAATCTGGAAGATTTAGCTAAACGGTTGATAGAATTATATTGCAAAATGGTTTTGGTGGATGGTTTTTATCATGCTGATCCACATCCTGGAAATATCTTAGTTAATAAAAAAGGAGAACTTATTTTATTAGATTTTGGAGCAGTAGCACACCTCAATCCAAATATGAAAAAAGCCATTCCAGAATTAATTGAAGCAGTCATCAAAAATGATACAGAAGCAACTGTAGCTGCACTGCGTAAAATGGGATTTTTGGGAAGTGATAAAGAATCTGAAAAATACGTTGAAAAAATAATTGGTATTTTTAGAAAATTCTTGCAAGATGAAGTACAACTAGATGGACTTAATTTTCAGAACATTAAATTAAATTCTGGTTTATCTTCTCTTACTTCCATTATTAAAGCAGTCGATTTAAGAGATGTTTCTAATACCATCCATATTCCTAAGGATTATATTTTATTGAATAGAACGATTGTTTTATTAATTGGAAATATATTTCATTTGGCTCCTCAAATGAATGCATTAAATGTAGTCCGTCCTTATGCACAAAAACATATTTTAGGTAAGGATGGCGGATTTACTCAATTGATTGTAAATACATTTAAAAATCAGATTACGACTGCCATTTCTCTTCCTAATGAATTATCGCAATTTCTAAAAACTGCAAATAAAGGAGAATTGGAATATGAGGTAAAAGGGCTAGAAGATGGATTCAAAAAAATGTATAATTTAGGACAGCAATTTTTATTTTCTATTTTATTAATTATTGCTATTTATTTTAAATTAAATTATTTTATTGATGAAAATAGTTTTTGGTGGTGGATAAACTGGGTTATTATTGGAATTTTTGGAGTTTTATTTTTGAAGGTTTTATTAAAAAGGGAATAACTATTTTTATTTATTTCATACCTTACCCTTCACTAAATCCACGATATATTTCGGATGCTTTACCCAATTAAAATGACCTAAATCATCTATACCAAAATCTTCTGTAGTCGCTTCTATATGTGTGTTTTTTGTACTAGATTTGAATTTACCCACGAGATTTACCACAGCTTCCTTAGGTGCCATATTATCTCCTTCTAGAGAAATCGCTGTAATTGGATTCGTACAAAGGGACATCGCTTTTTCATAATTAAAATCTGCACGAGCAGGTTCATAAAAACCAGTGAGTGCATTATCTGACCAATCCGCCATCACTCCCCTAGCCTCCTTTCCTCCAAAACCAACCCATTTTCCTGGAAAATGGCCAAAGAAAGTAGCAATGATAGGAATCCATTTGGCAGCACGTTTTATCTTTCTTTCCTGTCCTATGAAGCCTTCATAATAGACATTGCAAGCCGCCACTAAAAACAACTGCTCCATCAACAAAGGATGCCTAGACATCAATAAACTGCCGATTTGTCCGCCAAGACTATGACCTATGATGATTTTTTTGGACTGAGGAAAGACCTTATCTAATTGAAAAATTACTTTTACGGTATCGTCTATCAAGTCCTGATAACCATAATCCACCTCATAAGATGGTCTTACGCTCGATGTTCCATTTCCTCGCCAATCTATCGTAGCAGCATGGAGTCCTTTCTGAGCCAAAGCAATGCAAAATGGTTTATAATAAGATGCTCTTACGCCCAAAGCAGGCAATACCAGTACCACAGTATTTACATTTTCTACTGTGCGGTATACCAAAAGTTCATTAGTGATACCTCCTTCTAATTCTATCGTATGTTTTATCGCTTCACTCATGGATTCATCGTGAATTATTATCTTTGATTACGTTAGTTCCAAATGTAACAAAATGTAGTAAAACTATGCCTAAAATCTATCCAAATGTTTGATTATTCTAATAAAAATTTATTGTTCTCCATATCTATCATAGCTGCAGTCATTGGTTGTATAGCTGATATATTGCTACTTTATCACCCAAATGGGAATTATCATTTGGGCGATTATCAATTTTTTCTCGATATTTCTAAAGAAAGAATAATACCTGGTTATTATTTAGGCATTTTATTTATTGCCTTTGAATTATTGGGTTTTTGGTTGGTCTCCAAAGCTATTTTTCCTAAGGAGAAGCAGAAAAATAGTTTATTTTTTGCTTCACTCTGTTTTTTATTTTTGCTTGGAGTTGTCTACCATGCAGCAGTCACTTTTATTGGCATAATCATAAAGGAAACACCAAATGGACTGGACATCATACAACAGTACCAAAGCCTTTTTCGTCCTTTAGAAATCATCATGGGAATTTTCTTAATTATCCCTACTTTTTTTATTATTCAAAGAGTATTAAAAAGAAATACATTGCTTCCTAAATGGATTGTTCTTTTCAATCCTGTTCTCGTTTATGGAATCATTATTTTATTATATTTATTCATTCCTATTATTGGCAATTTATTGATCGTCGCAGGATTCAATCTCTCTAATGGAATTTTCTTGGCAGCTTGTTTTTATGCTTTGAGAAATACATCTCTTAAAACTCGTTCATAATGAAAATATTCATCACACTTTTCTTCCTTTGTTTTCAAATAATTGTCACAGCACAAACCGCTGATAGTATCTATATCTGGCAAGGTTTCAAACATAGCTGGACATACAATCATAGAATTAATAGAATAGGAAATTTCCTAGACGAAAAAAACAAAGAAATCGTCTATACTGCGGCGTCTGGATTAGGAGCAGATAGCACTTATTATGAATCTAAATATACTTTGATTACAGATAGTGATATTCATGCTTATCGTGGCAATACTTCTATTCAGTTATTAGGAAAAGAAAGCGAAGCAATCATCATCAGCAAGGAAATAAAGGTAGCTATAGCAGAGGAAGATCAAGGCAAAAAATTCTATCCTTTATTGAATGGTTTTGATATGCTCTCTATCAAAAAAGCAGATAAACTGGAAGTATTCGATGTCAAAATATCTGCTGTGGAACAAGGCGTTATTAGTGATTTTATTACGATAAGGATAGATGTCATTTTGCAAGCAGATTGTAGCACTTTAGAATGCTCTTATTTTAAGCAAAAAGTTGATTATAATCTTGATGTTCATTATGTTATCTTATTTGGAAAAAGAGAATCTTTCTCTGCAACTAATTACAAAGTTAGCAATGCTTATAAATGGGATAAAGAAGAAGAAATTTATCTATACAAAGACAGGCATGAAGTAGGTATCTCACAAAAATTTCAACAAACTGCCGTAGGTATTCAACAGTTTTCTATTTCTTTCGATACGGAACATTGGATCATGAAATGGAATAATTATATAACTGATGTCGAGTATAATATAGATAACAATATGTTAGGTTTTAATATAGAACTGTCTTATAAGGAATGGGCAGCAAATATGAAAAAAGAATCTGCATTTCCTAGACATTCTAGGTTTTCAAAAAGAGGAGAAGGCTCAGTAGAGCTCAAAACTGGCTTATTATTGATTTCTTTTGAAAATGGAAAAAAAGCTAGTATTGTCAAAAAAGGAGCAATGTTTTGGCGAGGAAAAAATCAATCTGCGGATAGTGAAGATGCTGTGGATAGGCAAAAGATTGATATTAAAAAGTAGGCCCACATGAAAAAAATAAAAAAATACTGGACATATTTCATCTATTTGATTTGTATATTAATGTTGATTATTCCTATTTCAGCAACCTTTTATGTCTTTGATGAAATAGGTGACGGAGAATGGGTAAATAATTATACTTTAAATACTTTTGAATATTCAATCATCATCATTCCTATTATTCTTTCATTCATTTTAATTCCAAGGCAAAAAAGAATAATTTTGAAAAGAATATTAATCATCAATCTTTGTTTACTCTCAGGAATTGCTTCTTTATTTGCATTTCAAACCATTGTTATCTCAATCCAAGATTTTGTTCCTCATTGGGGAATGTTGATCATACTAATCCTATTTCCGATTGCTATTATCAATTCTTCAATAGAATGGAAAAGAGCAATTGAACCTTTAGAAGGTATTGAATATACTGGAGATTAATTGGTTTTCGGATTGTCAAAAATTCATAGCTACTGAAAATCAAGCAATTGCTACTGATCGTGATCTGTAAAGCGAATACCGCTAGGTATAATATTTTATAGAATATTACAAATACTCAACAAATACCTACAAATACTCATTAAGCCCACCAAGTGACATCTTTCTACTTTATCTTTATCCTATGGCTAAATTGAAAGAAAATATCAAGAAAATATTTCGTTTCATATTCGTGAAGCATCGAAAATGGACAATAGGAATCTCTTTGGTTCTAATGGTATTGTATGCCTTCTGTTTACCTCGTCCTTTATTCAAATCGCCTACTTCTATCGTATTAGAAGATAAAGAAGGAAATCTTTTGGGAGCAGGAATAGCGAAAGATGAACAATGGCGGTTTCCTTATTCAGAAAATATTCCAGATAAGTTTGAAAAATCCATCATCGAATTTGAGGATAGGCGATTTCATTATCATTTGGGAATAGATCCTAAAGGCATCGCTAGAGCTATGGAACAAAATATTAGAAATCAAGAAGTAGTGAGTGGAGGAAGTACCATTTCTATGCAAGTCATTCGTATGGCGAGGGGAAGTCGCAGGCGGAATGTATGGAACAAAATAATAGAAGCTATCCTCGCTACTCGCTTAGAATTAGGTAATTCAAAGAAAAAAATATTGGCTTATTATGCGTCTAATGCTCCTTTTGGTGGCAATGTCGTAGGATTAGATGCTGCATCTTGGCGATATTATGGAAAACGTCCAGATTTACTGTCTTGGGGAGAAGCAGCGACTTTGGCAGTATTGCCCAATAGCCCTGCACTCATACATCCTGGACGGAATAGACAAGCATTATTAGATAAAAGAAACCGACTACTAGATAGACTAGAACAACAAGGGGAAATGGATTCCATTACTTGTAGCCTTGCCAAATCTGAACCTTTACCAGATAAGCCACTGCCATTACCTAGACTCGCTCCACATTTACTCGACAGAGTAGCGTACGAGCATTTTTATGGCAAAAAATATCCATTGACTCGAATGAAAACGACCATTGATCCATTCGTACAATCCCAAACGAATAACATTTTACTTCGCCATAAAGAAAGATTGGCTGCGAATGGCATACACAATGCTTGCGTGATGATCATGGATGTAGAATCTGGCGATATATTGAGCTATGTTGGTAATATGCCTTTCGTACAAAATGAGCATTCTCCTAGTGTGGATATTATCAAAGCTCCTCGAAGTACAGGTAGTATTTTGAAGCCATTTTTATATGCTGCAATGATGGATGAAGGCAGCATTTTACCCGATGCCCTTATTTCTGACGTTCCTACACAAATGGGAAATTATCGTCCTATGAATTATTATGAAACTTATGATGGTGCAGTTCCTGCAAGTCGTGCTTTGGTGCGCTCATTAAATGTACCAGCTATTCGAATGTTGCAAAAATATAGCATAGAAAAGTTTCATAATAAATTGAAAAAAATGGGTATGACTACGCTTACTCATCCGCCTAGTCATTATGGTTTGACCTTAATTGTAGGTGGTTCTGAAGGTAATCTTGCTGAAATCACAAGTATGTATGCTTCTATGGCTCGCACTGTAAATCATTTTTATGATTATGATGGTAGATACGATCCTTTGGATTTTAGAAAACCGAATTATATTTATGATACGACTATTCCTAGGACTCAAAAATCGAAATTATCAAAAAATTCACCT
>JBNMOV010000285.1:0-6415 GCA_051275765.1 Maribacter sp.
TGATTATCAATAGTTTAATTAATAATCCAAGTGTTATTATTCCTACGAATGAACAAATGAGGGAAGATATAAATAGCTTTGTAGAAGATGTATATATTCGTTTTTTTCTAAGGAAACCAACAGCTTATGAAAAATATGAATTAAAAGAAGAAATAGAATCTGATCCAGATTTAACAGCAGAATTAATTTATACAGCATTTGCTATTTCTAATGAATATAAGTTCTATTAAATAGAAATATAGATTTTGAGATAATTAGATTGATAGATTAAATTCTAATTACTAATCTTTTTACTGCAATAATTATTAAAATAAAATATCTCTATATCTAGCCATCTAATTATCTAAACATCTAATCATGAAAAGAAGGAATTTTATAAAAAAAGCGGCACTCACTACGGGAGCAATTATTGCTGCTCCATATATTTTGCCATCTGGTAGATTGTTTGCGAATACAGGAACGAGAGTAGCCAATCATGTTGTTTTTGTATTATTTGCTGGAGGGATTAGACATCAAGAAGCAATAGGACAGCAGTATTTAGCGAATCAAGGATTGGCAACAGAAGGCAATATTATGAATAATATGCTAAATGGTGCTGCACCAAATAGCAATACTTCTTTGTATGATAATTGGATACCTATTTTATCCGATCCACTAGCCAATAAAGGAACATTATTCAAGGAGCTTTTATATAGTGAAGGACCAACTGGTCACTATAATGGTCATACTGTGGCAATGACTGGACGCTATACGGAAACGGGTTTGAATTTGATTGAAAATCCAGAATTTCCAACACTTTTTGAATATTATAGAAAACATTCCGATCCTGCAAAAAGTGCGATGAATGCTTGGTGGATTTCTGAAGGTTTGAATCCATATCCTACTTTGAATTATAGCCAACATCCATTATATGGTTCCATGTACGGAGCTAATTATATGCATCCTCAAACTATTTTTGGATCAGCTGGGTTCAATCAATTAGGAACATTGAATACTTATCATCCAGATGATGTTACTAAAATCAATAAGATAAAAGCCTTACTGGATAATAATTTTGATAGAACAGCAGACGATTTACCTGGCATCCAAAATACAGCAGATAATAGAGAAATTATCAAAAATTTTTTAGGATCGAAATTGGATCAAGTGGCAAATGGAGCAATAGATTTAGCCACACCAACAAATTCTTCTCAAGGCATCAATGGTGATTTATTTACACTTTCTGCCGCTTGGCAAGTGCTCGATGAATTTGCTCCAGAGCTTATGGTCGTCAATACTTTCAATTCTGATGTTTGCCATGATAATTTTACGGGTTATGTGAGTGCTTTGCATAAAGCGGATTATGGAGTAGGGTGGCTTTGGGATAAAATCCAATCGCATCCTATATTGAGCAATGATACGATCATGATCTGTATGCCAGAGCATGGACGAAATTCAGTAGGCAATAATATTTATGATGGAAATGGTTTGCAAGCTTATGACCATTCTGCTAATGATAATGATAATAATGCCAGACGTTGTTTTTCATTAATAGCGGGTCCTTCTGATAAAGTGGTGCAAGGAGAAGTATTTGGTTCTCAAGGAGATCCAATAGGAGATGCTATAGATATCGTACCAACTATTGCACATATTTTAGGTATTAAGGATGATATTCCTGATTACCTTTTACAAGGAAGAGTATTAAACGAAGCATTTATATAATGACGACAAATTGGACAAAAATACGCCAGCAATTCAAGGCGTTTGATGATAGTGTTTATATTAATACAGCCGCTACGGGTTTGATCCCAAATAGCACTATTGATCTCGTAACAAAATTATATGATCATCATGCGAGAAGAGGAGCGACTGCTGCTGAAGAATGGATGCCTAAAATGCAAGAAGTCAGATTCAAAGTCGCAAAAATGATTGGTGCTGATGTAGATGAAATAGCCATCGTTCCTAATTTATCGACAGGTGTGAATTGGTTAGCAATGATGTTGAAATCGTTAGGGAGTATTGGTTTTCCTAAAGAGGATTTTCCTTCTTTATATTCTCCTTGGCAGATACAAGGTTATGATACAGTGCAAGTTGGAAATAATAAAAATGGCGAAATCAATTATGATGAAATAGCTAATTTGACAACAAAAATATATGCGAATAGTCATGTGCAATGGCATACTGGTTATAAATTGGATATTGAAAAAGTAGCTCAGATTTGTAAAGAAAATAATCAATTATTCATTCTAGATGCTACACAATCTTTAGGAACTTGTAAGATTAATGTTAAAAAACAAGGCATTGATGTTATGCTTGTGAGTTGCTATAAATGGCTGATGGCTGGTTTTGGTTCTTGTATTATGTATGTAAAAAAGGAAATTTTAGAGGAATATCCAGCTGGTTTTTGTTGGCAATATCGAGCACCAGAAGGTTTGGATTTTTGTCCAGATGCCAAGCGTTTCGAAATAGGTCATGAACGAGCAGAATCATTTTTTAGATTAGAAAATGGCTTGGATTTGATCAATGAAATTGGCATCGAGAATATTGAAAAGAGAGTCCAAAATCTGTATGATTATTTATACTTGAAATTAGCGGAAAATAACATCAAAACAGTATTTAATCATCCTAAAAAAAATCGATCACAAATTGTGATCATAGAAGGTAGCCCAGCCTTGCAAAATCAACTAGCAGAAAAAAATATTTTCGTTTCTCACAGAGGAACAGGAATTAGAATTTCATTGCATTTTTATAATAATGAAAATGATATTGATGAATTAATTAATGGAATTATAACGCTTTGTTAAAATGAAAAGGAATATTCTAATGATATGTGTTACAGTGCTTATAGCTGTTATTTTTTCTTGTAAAGAATCAGTAAATACTACGGATCTTGAACCAGAAGGAGGCATTTTTAATCCTTTTGATACGATCAGTTATGATACAGGAACAATAGTGGATATTCCTATAGATTCTGCTACTTTTTTAGGATTACATACACACATTTTTTCTAAAAGATGTAATCAACCTGCTTGTCATGATGGTACATTCGAACCAGATTTTAGAACAGTACAAAGTGCTTATAATACCTTAGTATTTCATTCGATTATTAAGAATTATCCTAGTGTACCATTAGACTATCGAGTGCAGCCTGGCGAGCCAGAAAATTCAATGATTTATCATCGCCTGACAATAGATAATCCACCTAATTTTGAAAGTATGCCTTCTAGCGGAATCGCTCTTCCTCAAAGTGAAATAGACTTGATCCATAATTGGATAGCTGAAGGAGCCAAGGATATTTATGGTAATGAACCCATGCAAACTAGTTTATTACCAACTTGTTATGGAATGGTGGTTTATGAATATATTGGCAATGATTCTATAAGAGTAGATACGATTCGTCAAGGCTCAAATATTACACCTTTTTTGGTGCAAGGGAATTTTGATCTGGAATTTTGGTTTGTGTATGGAGATCAGAATATTGATGGCGAACTTCTACCTGGATATGTACTAGGGTATAATAAATTCAAGGTGTCTGATAATCCTTATGATTTTACTGATGCAATTACCTTAGATATGGAGGTGGAATTATTAGAACCGCTTTGGATTAATTCTGCTTATAGTGAAGAAATAGGAACAGATATTCCACATTTTCAGCATGTAGTTTTTAATCCGTCTGACTATGGGTTTTCTAGTGGAGATCGATTATACGTGAGGACATATGTGCAGGATGACGATCATGATATTCCTACTGAAATTCCTCAACCAAATTCACCGCCATATATGCACACTTATTTTTCATTTGATATTCTTTAGTAGATATCGAGATGCTAACTTATCTCTGAAAAGACTGAAAACATGAAAAAAAAATCGATCTTGTTTAGCCCTGTTATTCTAATGTTTCTTGCTTCTTCTTGTGAAAGAAGTCATACAGAATATATAGATATTATGAGCTACGAACCATTAGGAAATATTCCTGTTATAGAGTTTGAAAATATATCTACAACGGATGTGGTAGAATATCAAGATACCATTATATTCACTATTTTTTATCAAGATGGAAATGGCGATATAGGAACGCTAGATCCAGATGCTTCTACCATTGAACTCATCGATAATAGAGATTCTGTCAATCTAATTTTTAATTATCATTTATCTCCTCGATCTCCAGCAGGATCAGAAATTGCGATTCAAGGAACATTGGATGTTGTCTTAGAACACAGTATTATTTTGGATGATAATAATGCTTCTGAAGAAACCACTTTTTCATTGAGAATTAAAGATGCTGCTGGAAATTGGAGTAATCGTGTGGATAGTCCAACTGTTGTGGTGCATGGCGATTGATATTATTTCAATAAACTTCCTATATATTCAACATGTGACTTTAAGTCACATGTTGAATAAGGTTCGCAGGAACAAAATCATTTAATATTGAGTAGTTTCTTATCCAATCCTTCTATATAAGTTCGACCATATTTCCCATCCTCCAAATCAAGAATCAACTGACTAGGAATATCTTGAATAACTTCTTTAGACTGACTCGCAGCAGCCAAAGCGATAGTCGCAACAGTATCGACATCGCCAGTATAATCGACACAAATTTTCAATAATTCAGACATACTAGAAGCATCCATAACGGCAGTGATCGCCGCTTTCTCGTTCATCTCGCTTGAAAACTTCTACAAATTTATTCGCCAAATTGAGCTTCGTCCATTCCAAACCCGAGATCATTAATTCAGCAATTGCCAATGACATTTGAGCATCATCTGTGTACATTCCAGGTTTAGTACCTAAATGTCTTGGATGTTGAATGTAGCCTTTCAGATTATTATGTTGCTCAATAATTTTTTTATCTGCATATTCAAATCCAGCTCCGTATGCATCTCCTATCGTTAGTTCTAATAACATAATTTACTTCGTTTTATTATTAAACTATGTTGTGTGGGTTTTAGTTCCGAATATTACTGGCAATGTCAAAAAACATAATTAATAAAGGAAGTCCACTAAAGTGAGCTTCCTCTTCTAACATGTACTATTTAAAGTTACAATTTCTTAAATGCGATTACTCTAATTTCTTCCAAATTTTACTCTTTGACAAAACTCCATACTTTCCTTTTATCTCCAAAGTAGAATCGTCTAATAAAATTAATTCAGCAGTTAATTCCATTTTTCTTTTAGGCAAGCATACTGTTCCACAACAGAATTTATCTTCGCTTTTCTTTTCAAAATTATTCAAAAGAAGAATTACCCTATCTTCTATTTTCTTATTATCCTCATCGCTTTCCACTGAAATTAATTGACCAAAATATTGCCCTTCTTTTTCATAAACTAAAACAACTGCTCCTTTTTCTTCTTCGTACCATTTTCCTTCTATCGTAGATTGGCTAGACGCTGAAAAAGAACAAAGCATGAACAATAATATGATTGGAGAACTTAATTTTTTTGATATGCTAGAAGGACTATTTCCAAATCTTCTTTCTTGAACAATATCAAATTTTTTTACATAATCTGGATGTTCAGTTTCCATTAATCTGTCCCAAATTCTAAAATAAAAATCATTGGAGTTCCTAGTAAAAACGTGACTAATTTACTCAAGACGCTATTCTCAAGTGAATCAACAAAATATAAATTTTTAACTAACTTACTTTACAGTGTATTAAGAACGAAACTACCGAAATTTAACTAAATTTATGGTCTATCTAACCTCACTAAAATAGATGAATGACGAGTAATAGTCAAAACGATTTATTTTTTAATAAGCGGAGTTCTAGCAGCAAAACTGTTTGACGGTCTATTGTTTAAACTAGTTGCATTTATTAAAATATATATTAAATTTACGATAACTAACTAATCAATAGCTTTATGAAAAGGATTTTTTTATTTATGTTTATTTGTTTTGTTACAAATGGATATGCTCAAAATATTAGCTATAAGTCAGTTCCAAACTCTGATGGAGTTATCAGATGCCACACAATGGAGCAAGATTCCATTCGAAGAGAACAGGATCCTAGTTTGCCAACCATAGAAGAAAATGAAGCTTGGTTACAAGAGAAAATTAAAGTATATAAAAAATCACCAGCATTTAATAACAAAGCAGGAGCTCTTATTACAATTCCTGTAATTTTTCATGTTATAACGGATCTCGCTGGTGCGGAAAACATATCTGCAGCTCAAGTACAAGCTCAAGTAGACCAATTAAATATTGATTTTAGAGATTTGGCCGGAAGTCCATATGCTACTGCTGCAGATGTAGATATAGAGTTTTGTTTGGCGATTTTAGACCCTTCAGATAATTTCTTAGTAGAACCAGGTATTAATAGAGTTACAACCTATGGAGATGGACCTTTTTCAAGTGCGTTTATAGACGGAACGGTAAAACCTGGAACAAGTTGGGATCCCACTAATTATATGAATATTTGGTCTGCTGACATTTCAGGAG
>JBNMOV010000286.1:0-6394 GCA_051275765.1 Maribacter sp.
CCATCCCTTATCACATTAATATATTTTCATTAGACTTTATTACGAATAGTTTTTTATGAGAGACAAACTTAGAGATTTTGGAAATAAACAAGGTGTTTTTCGAAAATCGTAGCCTTAGCTACGGTTGAGGGAAATAACGCAGTAGATTTTTAAAAGGTCGATTTGGCTATAATCAATTATTCGTAATAAAGTCTAGTAGTCCAAATTAATTTCACCTATTTCAGCCTCATTAGCAGACAAAACACCTTCGCATAATTTGGAGGAAGTTATTCTCAACTCTTCACTTACGTGTTTTCACGTATTGATATGTCTTATTTTTATCTTTATTTTTGAGGAACATCAAATACCTACACTTATGTATATTTCAAATTATATAAAAACCAGCTTGATAGGATTACTTTCTTTACTGCCTTTATTTCTTTTTGCCAATGCTGCAAGCCTGGCATTAGAAGTGCGGGAGGAACAGGAAGTTTTACCTTATTATTTCCTAAAGACAGTCTTGCCTATCAGAAAATTCAGATGCAAAAGGAAAAAATTTCCATCCAACTCTATAAGGGATTTGCTGTGGTAAAAGGAGAATATTGGATGTATAATGAGAGTAATGAGGAAATAGTGATGCAATCAGACTACCTATTAATGCTTCTTATGAAACTGAAAAAGAAGGCTACAAACTAACAGAAATATTCCTTGATACACTATATCGAATGCAGGTCAGTATAGATGGAAAAAGCATACAACCTGAAAATATTGCTTTTAATGAGCAGCAGCAGCAAAATATTTATCTATACGATTATAATTCAGACATTAAATGGTACACTTGGAACAGCATTTACAAACCCAATGGCATTACAAAAATAGAAGTTTATTTCA
Organism: Maribacter sp.; assembly: GCA_051275765.1. Taxonomy (GTDB): domain Bacteria; phylum Bacteroidota; class Bacteroidia; order Chitinophagales; family Saprospiraceae; genus JAHDCE01. The sequence continues at coordinate 871 of JBNMOV010000286.1, forward strand.
TTTTAAAAACTAACAAAGCATCTGTAAGACAGGATTATAATGGGCAGGATTACAATAGTTTTATTTATGTATTAGAGACTGGTGCTACTTGGAAGCTACCTATAAGAGAAGGAACGATTACGATACAATTAATGGATGGATTAACGAGTAAATACATCCAAGGAATTTATCCTAATAGTATTTTTAAAATTAATCAGGAAAAGAATATTTTATCCTATATCTTCGAGGATTTAGAACCTACTAATCAAGATAATATTGCGATTACTTATTATAAAAAAAATGAGGATTTTAATTTTAGGGACGTCGTTAAAAAAAGTGATATTTATTTTAACGAAATAAATGATTTTTCTAAAAAAAGAATCGACGATAATTTAACGACTATAACTTTCGATTCCCCTTTCGATATTCCAGATATAACAGGCAAAGTTTTAGGAGGAATATTTTTTGGAGGCATTGCTTTATTCGTCGTTTTTATTTCTTTGATTGTTTATTTTATCGTTCGATTGATTAAGAGAAAATGAGCATACTATACCTAACAGTATTCGCTTTACTCATTCCTCTTAGTAGTAATTACCTGACCTGCCTGCGTAGGCAGGTTTTCAGAAGCTATGAATTTTTAACAATCCAGAAACTAATTAATCTTCAGTATAAGTACTGGTTCAAAGTAATTAATAACTTGTCTTTTTCGTGCTATACTTCGTTTCGAAAATACTCACTATGCTAAGGTATAACTCCGTTTTTCGACCTTGTATAACAAAAAAAATCCCTCGTCATTTTCTTATCATTATTTTTGATCCAGTACTTAATGTTCTAATAAAAATAGCCTCAGATAAATATCTGAGGCTATTTTTAAACTCATGTTCCTATCAATTTATCGCCCTCTATGAATGATCACCTTTTCTGAATCATCTCCTACTCTAAGATAATAAACTCCATTAGGTAAATCATTAATTTCGATCTCTGTATCACCATCTATTATCCTTTTTATCACGATAGTTCCCCGATTATCCAAGAGGTAAATTTCTCCTTTGAATACTGTTTCTATATTCATGACATTCCTAACTGGATTAGGAGTGATGAGTATATTCTGAATCCTATCGAATTTCACTGTCCGTACTTCTGTATATTCAAAAGCACCATCAAAATCCACTTGTCTCAATCTATAGTAATTCACTCCGATTACTGGCGTTTCATGTCTGAATTCGTATCTATGATTTCCATAAGATGTACCAGCACCATTGACTAGTCCTATCTTTTTAAAAGCGGTTCCATCCTTACTCCATTCCACATCGAAATAATCATTATTGATTTCAGTGGCAGTTTCCCAGTTGAGTAAAGCGGTAGATTCATCCTTTGTCGCTTCAAAAGACAATAATTCTACGGGCAAAGCTGTGGCGTCGTATCGCTGTTGAAATACGCCATAATCCTCGCCATCCGTACTAGAAGCGGTAGTTCTTTCGCCATCCTGCCAGACAATAGTGGCAGTAGTCTTATCTTTCAAGCCTATGGAAGGAAACTGCTGAAAAAGCGTGGTAGATGTGTTGACAACTGTTTCACTACCTACTGCTGTTCCTGTCTCATCGAAGCCTTGCTGATATACTCCTGTCATGGATCCATCTTGTGCATAGCTATTCCATGCCACCGCAAAAGCACCTTCGGAAGACATCGCAATAGCTGGATTATTCTGTGCCCCAACAGTAGTGGTATTTACTACAAATTCCGCAGCCAATGCAGTACCTGTACCATCGAACCTGCGAGCATAAATACCTTCTTGGCTGCCATCTTGTGTATTACTAGTCCATGCCACTGCGAAAGCACCTGTATCATCCATTGCTACTACGGGGCTGAGTTGGTTATCAGCAGTCGTCGCATTGATGGCGATTTCTCCGCCTTGGGCAGCTCCAGTTCCATCATATCGTTTTCCATAGATGCCATAGTCTGATCCATCCTGTCCCAGACTCTGCCAAACGACTACAAAATCCCCATCTGTATCCATCGCTACGGAAGGATAATTTTGGCTACTGGCAGTCGTAGTATTGACTAATGTTTCGCCACCCTGTGCTGCTCCTGCATTATTATAACAACGGAGATAAACATCGAATTCACTTTCCCAAACGATGACATAATTGCCTGTATCATCCATGGCTATATCTGCAAATCGCTGCTGATCGGCAGTCGTAGAATTGACTACTGCATCAACTACCAGAGCTGTACCTGCTGAAGAAAATCTTCTAAAAATAATTCCCCAGCCTGCTCCATCTTGGTTAAGCGACTGCCAAACGACTACGAAACCTCCACTATTATCCATAGCCACTTGTGGGAATCGCTGATCATTCGTTGTCGTAGAATTAATAATAAATTCTACTCCTTGTGCTGTTCCTGCTGCATTATATCTTTGGGCATAAATATCATATCCGCCTCCAGATAATTGTTGTTCCCAAACCACTATGTAATCACCAGAATCATTAATGGCTATATCAGGATTTTGTTGGTTGAATGTATTTGTTGTATTAACCTGTGTTTCTGAACCAAGTGTGCTGAGTTGGCCAAAAACATAGGGCATGGACAAGAGTATCCATATTGCTATGCATATTGAATTTTTCATCATGCCTATTTTTATATGATTATAAAATAATGAATCTTTACTACAAATAAGTGCTTACTTATTCGTGACAAATCCAATTTCGGCATTCACTTCCAATTTCTTTACTCTCGCTTCTATATCTCCTAATAGACTCTTATATGCTTCCAGTTCTTTTTGTTGTTGAGCGATGATGTCGTTCTTAGCATCTACTTCTTCGCTCAATTCTTGTACTGCCTTTACCAATGGCACTACAAATTCTGCATAACGCAACCCATAGATATCATTGTCACTTTGTGGAGCATCCACGCCACTGAAATCATAATTCATTGCATTAGCAGCAGATTCAACTTCTTGGGCTATGAAACCTGTGTATCTGATAGATTCTTTGGACTTCATGGATGTAGTAAATGTACTCTCGTCGAAGCCTTTTTGTTCGTGTAATTTGAGTACATCATAGTTATATGTAACTGGTCTCAGATTATTAATAAAATCTAATCCCACTACATTTTCTTCAACATTTGTCTTGTATCTACCATCTGAGGTTGAAGTCCAATTAACTACTCCTCCAATTGAAACAATCGCATTATTACCTAAATAGATTTCATTACTAGCTGATATTGTTGCTTGATAACCTAATGCCATCGAATTTGCTCCAGATACTTCAGCATTTGCTCCTAAGGCAATCGAAGTTGCTCCAGATACTGTAGTATTAGCTCCCAAAGCAATCGAATTGGCTTCAGACACCACAGAATTTGCTCCTAAGGCAGTAGAATTTTCTCCAGAAATTACAGTATTCGATCCTAAAGCTGTCGCATTAAGTCCATCTATATCTGTAAGATGTCCTATACCTATAGCATTATCTGCTGCTGCAGCTATATTGGAACCATAGCCTATACCTATACTATTCTGTCCATACCCTTCTGCTGTGGCTCCTAGGATGATAGATTTATTATCTCTTACAGTAGCTCCATATCCTATTACGATATTGTCTTCTTCGTCTACTATTATTGAAGCTCCTATGAATACAGATCTGTTTGAATCATTGTTATCTATAAAATCTGAACTACAGCCCATACCTACATTATCCTCCCCCTCTCTGTTGGTATATCCAGTGTAGAAACCCACATAAGTATTGCGATTAGCATTAGAATTATTATTGTTACGATTATTATCTCCTCCAGCATAAGCTCCTACAAAGGTATTGAAATTAGCATATTCTGTAGCTGCTCCAGCAGCAGCTCCAATGAATGTATTATAGCGTCCTATCCCTACATCTATACCACTAGAATCTCCTACAAAAGTATTATGATGTGGAATTGTTCCTGTCCCCTGAGAATCCTCCCCTAAATCATAGCCAGATTCATTTCCTATGGCTGTGTTTCTATAACCAGTGGTATTCGCGCGTCCTGCTGCTCTTCCTATAAAAGTATTGTCATCTCCATCTGTATTACTAAAGCCTGCATCTTCTCCTACAAATACATTATCTTTTCCTGTAGTATTCGCTTCTCCGCATTCCTCTCCGATGAAAGTATTGTTAGAGCCAGTAGTATTATTCAATCCTGCTTCTGTCCCTATGAATGTATTGTCTGTAGCAGTATTATATTTACCTGCAAATTTACCTATAAATGTATTGTCTGTTCCAAAAGTATTCGTATATCCAGCATCTTTACCAATGAATGTATTATCACTTGAAGTTGTATTATTATATCCAGCACGACTTCCTATGAATGTAGCATTCGATCCAGATGTCTGAGTATATCCTGTGGAATCTCCTACAAATACATGATAGTCTCCAGATGTGATATTATCTCCTGCACCAGAACCTAGTGTTTCATTATCTATCTGAGCAGTAGTATAAGTAATAAATAATATCGAAAAAATAAATGAATAAAAAATTTGATTTTTCATGGTATTAATTTTAAAAAAGTAAAGAGTTATTGAAGTTTGGGAACTTCAATAATTCAATAATTCAAATATACACAATAAGCTACAAAATGTTATTATAACAATAATCACGTCAAATATATACTTCATCATTATATCAATAAAATGATAAGGGAATCATTTCCCTAGCTCTATCTTCCTGTTTAATTTATTGTGAAAACGCAATAAATGATCTACTGCATTTTCATTATAAATAATAAGGTACAGTTTCCTATTCTTTCTTCTATCCAAAGGAAAAAGAATCTTGATAGGATTATGGCAGTAGCCATTATCGTCGAATAATAATATTTGTCTGGTATTAGATACTGGATGGCGGAAAAGGCGAAGTTCTGATACATCTCTGGGAATGGGTACATCTTCATAACCTTCTTCTTCTAGAAAAGAACGAATCATATCATAACTTGCCTTTAGAGATGCACCATTGAAAACCAAGGTGTATTTTACACCATCGCTTTCGCCATCTTCGTAGTTTTCTTCGGGGAGTGGAAATTTTTCTCTTATCATGGTTGGCGTGTTGACTAAAAAGTGAGAATAGGATTCATGCCTACACTTAGTTTGGAAAACATCTGAAGGAATAAGACTAACAATAAAATAGCTGGCAATGCTCCTTCCGTTCCTCCATTTTTCATCAGATGATGGGTCAGATCATCGTAACCCCGTTTTATTTTTAGGGTATTTATCCTTCCTTTAACATAGGACAAATATACTTTTTTACTGTATAATCCACAAATTGCTATGACTGGAAGCGTTCCTACTAATATAGCCAATGTGTCAAGAAAATTAAGGGAAGGGAAATTAATAATACAATATATCAATGCAAAATCTGGGATGATAAAAAATAGGTGTTTAAAACCCAATAACAAAAAGCCGATGATAAAAAAGACAAAGAAAACCCAATACATCTTCCTATACAATAACCAAGGCAAACCCACTATCATTTTCAATAAATTAAAAGAGATAGGTTCTCCACTTTTCCAATGATTGACATATTGGTCT
>JBNMOV010000287.1:0-6367 GCA_051275765.1 Maribacter sp.
TAATGCGTAGCAATTTTTCTTGTAAAGAATTCACAAAATCGTTGCATAGCCTTAGCTATGGAACTATTTTTTGTGTTTTTTAGAAGGAAAAAGAATAATGGTGTATGTTATTTAGGTTCTTTCACTAATAAAAATTTTTTTAATTTAAAGGAAACTAAATGGAACAAAAGCTCATGAATTGGAAGTGGATATTAATGCTTGTGGTGTTGGTAGGTTGTAATACGGAAAGTAAGATTATAAAGGAAGAAAAATCCTTGGCAATAGTATCTTCTATGATAGGTAAAATTGCAATGGAGAAAAAGATAGAAGAAAAAGAAACTCCTGTCGTTTCTGAAAAAGTAGAAGAAGTTCAAGAAGAAATCGTTGAGGTAGAAAAGAAAGAAGAAGCCAATCGCTATGTCTATAAAAATAGAGGTGGAAAAGATCAATTAAGAGCAACATCTCCAGTAAAGGTCAAGGAAATGTCAGAAGTAATGGACGTAGAGGATGGAGTAGAAGAAAAACAACTCTATCGTGCAGAAGGAGATGCAGAAGAATATTATAAAAAATTATTCGTAGATAATCATAAATTTCTAACAGACGGTTTTGACTTCCCTGTAGGTGACGGCGGAAAAGGTAAAGCAAATGCCAGAGGATACTACATTGCTCAAAAATACTTGCAAAACAGACATTTAGGAGATGATTTTAATGCGAATACAGGTGGAAATACTGATTTGGGCGATCCTGTATATGCAGTCGCTAATGGATTAGTCACTTTCGCAGAAGATTTGAGAGGTGGTTGGGGAAATACGGTTAGATTAGTGCATCGTCATCCAGTAGGAGATATGGTAGAATCTTTATATGCTCATTTAGATGAGATTCATATCAATTCTGGCGATTTCGTAAAAAGAGGTGACCAAATAGGAACGATAGGCAATGCTCATGGCATGTATCTAGCACATTTGCACCTAGAAATGAGAATAGAAGTAGATATGCCATTAGGAAGAGGATATTCTGATCACAAAGCTCCTCCAGGTTATACTGCTCCTACACCATTTATTCGTAATAATAGACCACAGTGGTAAGTTATTAATGATTAAAAATAGATTCTTCATGTGGTTTGCAAAAAAAGTATCTTTTATCTTTTTTGCTTTAATAATAAGTATATCGCTTTCTGCACAGGAAGAGGATTGTAATAAATTCTATCGAGGTTGTTTTATTTTCGAGGCGAACGAAAACGAGTCATATCTCATCAAAAGAACTCGAAAATACCAAAACGAAATAGAAATCCATTCTGCTACTCAAATTAGCACACAACTTCGTTGGCTCAACGATTGCACTTACGAACTCATCTACCCTAGAAAAGAAGCATCAGATACTATTCCTCTACAAGATATTCCTATCCTCATTAATATCTTTGATATAAAGGGCAATACTTTTTTCTTCAAATCATCTGGTTTCGACGATATGATCATCTTAGAAGGTAAGATGCGGAAAATCAAACGAAGAGAATATAGACGAAAAAAACGGATGATTAAATCCTAACCAGGAAACCATCCTACATACACATCCTCATAAGTTTCGTTATCTATCGTCCGTTGATTACCATTCTCATCTTCAAATACTCCATTCTCAATAGATACCTTTACTCTATATTCAATCCCCCAAGGATTTACTACAATATTATCCTCCAAAATCTGAGCAGTTACATCACCAGAAATAGCAGTAAAAAAAGTATAAGGATCTGTATCAATTAAAGCAATATCACTACAGTAATAATCTGGAAGTATACCATTGGAAAATTCTGTAAGTACAGCTTGTATATTTTGATTGGTCGCAATACCAAAGGTCTGAGGAGAAGTAGTTAAACTCAATTCATCCCTTTGTCCGGAAACAGAAAGTCCTACTGTAGCTCCATTTGTTTTATAAACAAAGAAAGAACTACAACCATTAGCATTATCAAGGAAGGTATATTCTTCGCTATTAGGTGGAGATTGGAATGATATTATCATCACAATTGAAAAATAAGATAGAACAGAAGACAATTAGAAAGGTTATTTTTTCATGGATGACATTTTTTATTAATGATTTGAACTCTTTTCCATTTAGACGCTATAATTATTACTAATGGTTGGGGGAATTCATTATTTTTGCAGCAAGAGTTTATTAGTGAAAGGTATTTAATAAATTGAGCCAGAATGGATAGTAATTTTTTCTTCTAAAGAATTCAAAAAATCGTTGCATAGCCGTAGCTACGGAACTATTTTTTGTGTTTTTTAGAAGGCAAAAGAACAAGCATAATGGCTCAGGTTATTGAATACGTTTCACTTAGGGACGAGAAACAAATAAACGCTACCTTCTAACTTGCCTTTTTGTTTGCTAACTTCGTTGAAAATACTTGCCATAGCTACGGTTATGTCTGCGTTTTTCGCCTTATTAGCAAGCAAAAATCCTGCGTTATAAGTTGTATCGTTTATTTATTTCTCATCCCTAAGGAGTTTGATTTTCAAAATAAAAATAGTCAATCCTTTGATTAAACGAGGCATAAAAAGCGGAAATCGAAGATTCATGAACTCCCAAAATAGAGAGTCGTGAATAGTTACGCTGTAGCGTAACGAGCATTTTTAGAACGAAGTATAATCGAGGAATTGGCATTTTAAATGAATGATTAAATTGGTATAACAAACTCTAAATTAAATAAAATCATTACAACACATGGAATACCAAAGTCTAATAATAGCATATGATAATGGAATTTGCACCATTACCATCAATAGAGAAAAGGCAATGAATGCCTTAAATAAAACAGTTTTTTCTGAATTACGTGAATATTTCTCTGTAGAAGGACCTGATCGAGAAGATCTACGAGGAGTGATCATCACAGGTTCTGGTTCTAAAGCATTTGCTGCAGGTGCAGACATCAAAGAATTTATGGCTTTAGATGAAAAAAAGGCTGCTGCTATGTCGCAATATGGACAAGAAGTATTCTTCATGATTGAGCGTTTTCATGTACCAGTTATTGCTGCTGTCAATGGTTTTGCATTAGGAGGTGGTTGCGAATTAGCGATGGCTTGTCATATGAGAATCGCAGGTGCTAAAGCTAGATTTGGTCAGCCAGAAGTAAACTTGGGAATTTGTCCAGGTTATGGTGGTACACAACGCCTCATTCAGCTTATAGGAAAGAGTAAAGCAATGGAATTACTCTTGACAGCTGATATGATAAAGGCAGATGAAGCTCATCGTTTAGGATTGGCAAATCATGTAGTAGAACCAGGCCAAGAAGTCGCTAAAGCTAGAGAAATACTAGAAAAGATATCGACTAAAGCTCCACTCGCCATCGCTAAAACGATAGCCTGTGTCAATGCAAATTTTGATAAAATAGTAGATGGTTTCTCTTATGAAGTCAATACTTTTGGAAAACTAGCGAGTTCAGAAGATTTCAAAGAAGGAGCCGCCGCTTTTATAGAAAAAAGAACCGCTAATTTTAAAGGGAAGTAAAATAGTTATTGCTTGAATAGTTGAATAAAAAAATCAACATCGAATTAGCTGCGTCCAATCAACTAGCTAACTATGCAACTCAATTTACTCGTCATAAAAACACATCAATTAGATAGGATGCTCAAAATTTAAAATGAAAAGTTCCCCGTGTTTTTGAACGATGTTGCTTTGTTCATTCTAACTATTTTTTTAAAGATATAAAACAATTACACAAATACCAAAAATTAAATGTTGAAGTTCCGCCTTTCAGCGTTTAGTGGATGAACGAATGATTTTCGATGCAATCGAAATGAATGTCTATCAGACATTCAAATGAGAGAACCGCTAGCGGGTAGTGCAGAAAATCCGTTTAAAACAAAATACTGTTTGAGCATAAACTGTTGTAAAACAAATATTTACAACTATTTAACAGATGAAGCTAAAAATAACAAATGCTATTAAAGCGATTTTATTTTGTTTAGGATTTACAAGCTTTTGGAGCGTATAAAACGCTGTACAGCGGTAATTTTTCGTTCTTTTCATCAAGGAAAAGGACAAAGAACACTTTTGTTCCCCTAATCAAAAATGCAGGGAATTTTTGCTTAAAAAAGCATAGAATTTTGAGCGACCTATCAATTAGATAAAATTAAAGCTCCGTACGAACTACTGGGCTTTAATTTTATCTATCATAATCATAGAAACGGACCATTTCATTATTCAGCAGAATTGGATGGTTTAATATTCGAAATTTATCCGCTTCCTAAAAATAGATTAATCGCTGATGATACAACTAGATTAGGATTCTCCATTCAAGATGTAACAACTAAAGTAACTGAACTAAAAAACACTAATTGGAAAATTTGTTCCAATGTATCCAGAAACCAAATGGGGAACTAGAGCAATTGTCCAATATTTGGACGGCAGAAAAATAGAGTTGATTATGCCTAAAACATAAATTTCAACTCTCTCAAGGAATCATTTCCCAAAAGCTACGGTTATTAGCCAAATGTCATACCTTTGCGACATTATTGAGAATAGAATATCAAGGTATAATTAATAGATAAATAATTATCTTAATATCTCTAAATCTCAATATCTCTAAATCTAAAAAAATGGACATCTTACAAACCATTGACCAGAAAGTGCCAGAAGCACTAAAAGCACTATATGATATCGATGTCAGTGCAGATAAATTAATTGTCAATACCACAAAAAAGGAATTTGAGGGCGACTATACTGTAGTCACTTTTCCTTTCGCTAGAGATGCTCGCAAAAAGCCAGATGCCATCGCAGAAGATTTAGGTAAATACCTAACGGAAAACGTTCCAGAATTCACTGCATACAATGTCATCAAAGGATTCTTGAATCTTACAGTAAGTGATACTTATTGGAAAGCATTTTTAGAAGAGGTTCTAGGAAATGAAAGCTATGGTAAAGCAGCCAAAACAGGCGAAAAAGCACTCGTAGAATTTTCTTCTCCCAATACCAATAAGCCTTTACACTTAGGGCACATTAGAAATATTCTGCTAGGTTGGTCAACAGCCAATATCCTAGATGCAGCAGGACATGATGTCAAGAAAGTACAGATCATCAATGATAGAGGAATTGCTATTTGCAAATCCATGTTGGCTTGGCAAAAATTCGGAGAAGGCAAAACGCCAGAATCTGAAAAAATGAAAAGCGATCATTTTGTAGGGCATTGGTATGTAGGATTTGAGAAGCATTTTAAAGTAGAATATGCTACTTGGCAAAAAACTGATGCAGCTCAAGCACTATTGGCAGAAAAGAATGTGAAAGAAGAAAATGTAGACGCATTTTTTGCTAAATATAAAAATACCTATTTCAACGAATACAGCCAATTAGGAGCAGAATCCAAAGCAATGCTACTAAAATGGGAAGCAGCAGACGAAGAAGTTAGAAGCTTGTGGAATAAAATGAATGGCTGGGTATATGCTGGTTTTGAAGAAACCTACAAGGATTTAGGCGTTCATTTTGATAAACTCTATTATGAATCTGAAACCTATTTATTAGGAAAAAATATTATCAAAGGAGCATTAGAAAAAGGCATTTTCTACCAAAAAGAAGATAACTCTGTTTGGATAGATTTAGAAGATGTGAAGATGGATCACAAGTTAGTCTTGAGAAGTGATGGAACATCCGTTTATATTACACAAGATATTGGTACAGCACAGTTGAGATATAAGGATTTTGGTGCAGAAAAGATGATCTATGTCGTAGCAGATGAACAAAATTACCATTTTAAGGCACTTTTTGAAACCTTGAAGAAGTTAGAAGAACCTTATGCAAAAGGTTGTTATCATTTGAATTATGGAATGGTGAACCTTCCTTCTGGAAGAATGAAATCAAGAGAAGGAACTGTAGTTGATGCAGACGATTTGATGCAAGAAGTCATCAATGAAGCAGCTAAGAATGCAGAAAAAATAGGAACATTATCTGGAGTAGATGAAACGGTCAAGCAAAACATATTCAGACAGATAGGTTTGGCGGCATTGAAGTATTTTATTATCAAGATCAATCCAAAAAAATCTATGATTTTTGATCCTAAAGAATCCTTGGATATGCAAGGGCAAACAGGACCATCTATTCAATATGCTGCTGTAAGAGTAAAATCTGCGATCAGAAAAACAGGAGATAAATATGATTTATCACTTTCTTCTAATTATGCTGACATCAAACAAGCAGAAAAGGAAGTAATGATGTTGATCCATCAATATCCAGAAATTATCCAAGAAGCAGCAAAGGATTATGATCCTTCTCATGTTGCTAATTATTGCTACGCATTAGCCAAGGCATATAATAAATTTTGGGCAAGTGGATTATCTATGTTGAATGCAGAATCAGAAGAAGCTGGAGCATTCAGATTGAAAATGAGTCAAGGAACATTACAAGT
>JBNMOV010000288.1:0-6355 GCA_051275765.1 Maribacter sp.
TGTTAAATTGATTTTTTTAGCTTTCGCCAATCTATCTTCATTCCAAAAAGCTTTATGTTCCTTTGCCATTCTTTTCCAAAAGCCTACTTCATCTGTATTCCAGAAAAACTCGTAGCTATTAGGAATAATATAAGAAATGGCAGTTTCACGAGTGAGACCATATTCTTTCAAAAATTCATTTCTTTCGAACAGAACTAAAATACCTTGAGAATCAGCTTCTATATATTTTGAAGCTTTTCCTGCTACGTCTTCTGGCAGTCTTCCATAAGAAATAGTCATCATCACAGGAGCTTGTTTTCCTGATCTCAGTTTTTTAATCAAAGCCCTATTTGTAGTGCCAGATTCTATTTCATATCTACCTGCTCTCATGCTTTCCCTTTGGTCAAACTTCATCAGCGAAGCTGCTTTCCTAAAAGAAGATTCATCCTTAATAAATCCATTATCTGATAATAAACGCACGACTTCTTCATAGTCAGAACCAGTAGGAATCATGATATGATTCTCTTCCAGATTCTCTGGAACATTGATACCATAAATAGATTGATAAGTAGGGTAACCCCAGATGGCAGCCACAACTGCACCTATCAAAACGATAAAAACGAATAGCTTGAGGAACTTTTTCATTAAAATAATTGCTTGTTTGATAATGTATAATAGACTCTAAACGTCAAATTTAATTTTATAACTTCTAATTCATTAGAAAATTATCATAAAGATGATAATTTTGCATGACACCACAAACCATCCTGTCGCTTCATACTAAGATATGAAGAGGAAAGTCCGGACAACGTAGGGTACTTTGCCATCTAACGGATGGGATTTCACCTCGGTGAAAGACGGAAAGTATAGCAGAAAATAACCGCCATGCTTCGGCGTGGTAAGGGTGAAAATGTGAGGTAAGAGCTCACGGCGATTGTTGGCAACGATAATCGGGTATAAACCCCAGAGGTTGAAATGTCATATACACTGGCATCCACTTTTCGAAGTGGTAAGGGCGACTCGCCTGAGACCAGGGGGTAGGCAGTAAGAGCATCGGGAGCAATCCCATGCCTAGATAAATGACAGGACGCTCCGCTTTGGTAGAGTGACAGAATCCGGCTTATCGGTTTGTGGTGTTTTTTTGTTTTGATTGATATCGCTAACTTCGAAAGTCTCGAAGACTTTTGAAGTTTTAGCCAAGCTAAGGAACAACTCCATCCTAGTAAAGATTCTATTAATTATACTCCTTGATTTTAAATTCCAATACCCTTAACTTGAATACCAAACAACTCAACTATGGAATATAAAGTAGTATCCAATGGCGTATTTACAGTTGATAACTTCATGTCAGATGAAGAATGCGAAAAATGGATAGCATTCAGTGAAAAAATGGGCTATGAAGAAGCTAAGATCAATATGGGTTCAGCTCAAGTAATGAATAAATCCATCCAGAATAATGAACGACTGATACACGATAGCCAAAGTATGGCAGATGAATTATGGGAAAGAATACAACCTTTTACTCCTAAAGAGACTGTAAATGGATATGCTTTAGGATTGAATGAAAGATTTAGATTTTATAAGTATTTCCCTGGTCAGCAATTTCGGTTACACTAAGATGGCAGTTTTATTCGCAATATCCACGAATGGAGTTCTTTTACCTTCATGGTTTATCTCAATAAAAATATGAAAGGTGGAGAAACTAGGTTTATAGAATCTACGATACAACCTAAAATAGGAAAGGCACTCATTTTTCGCCATGGATTAGTACATGAAGGCTGTCCAGTATTAGAAGGCGTAAAATATGTATTGAGAACAGATATAATGTACAGAAGGAAAGGAATGTAAGCTAATATCACTAACTTCGAAAGTCTCAAAGACTTTCGAAGTTTTAGCAAAATTTCTGATGTCTTGCTAGGCGTTATCTTTCACCAACTTGTATCACTATTCCAAAACCCCTTGTCTCGTTCGTCTTCTTCCTTTTGCCTCAACCATTCCTCATTCGCTCGCTGTTGCTTCGTTTTATCAAAGGTATCAGAAGGAAGGAAGGGCTGATCAGAAGCATTTTCCTTTTCTTGTTCGTATTCGTAATATTGGAGTTCGTCTGGTTCTATAATATTTCGATATTGATAAGCTAGTAACATTCCAAAAAAAGCACCTGCTGAGTGACCTTGCCAAGAAATTTCTCCAGCAGCATCTGGAAATAAACCAGCCACCATTCCAGAATACATTAATACTGTAATTAAAGAAAGAATAATTGCTCTTACATTTTTACGAAAAATACCTGACCAAAAAATAAAGGAAATTAATCCATATACGACACCACTTGCACCAATATGATAAGCATATTTCGATTCCACAAAATATCCAGCGATTCCCCAAACAGCTATTCCTGTAAATAAATAGATGAATAATAAAGTACGATGAGCCACTGTATTATAGAAATAATACAACATGATAATCCCTGCGAATAGGGTAGAAGAGTTATTAATAATGTGTCCCCAACTTTTTTGGCTATGTAAAAACGGACTGAAAAAAATACCTTTCAATCCCTCCGTTCTATGGGGAAGAATGCCATAATGAGTAAAATCCAAAGGACTGAACCATTGCACTAAATGTACCATCCAAATTATTACTAAAAACAAAGTAGCTATTTGGACACTTTCCTTGAATTTTTGATTATCTAATTTTTTAACAGACATGGAGTATAAACAAAAATAGGTACAAAGAAGTTCTATTCGTTTATTTCCTTTCCTTATAAAACAACCTGTCTATTTCAATAGAAAACCATGTATTGCCTACTCTTTTACGTTGTTTTACGATAATTAAGAATAGCCCAGCCATTAAATAACACAGCGAACCCTGCCATGACAAGAAAGTGCTTGGAGATGTGCTGAAAGGAACTGCCTTTTAAGACGACCATCCGCATCACTTCTATAAAATAGGTTACAGGATTGAAGTAAGCTATCGTTTTTGCCCATTCTGGCATGGAGTCTATGGAAGTAAATAAACCGCTCATCAATATGAAAATCATCATAAAGAAAAAGGAGACAGACATGGCTTGTTGCTGTGTTTCTGAATAAGTAGAAATGAGCAGACCAAAACCTAAAATGGCGACCAAAAATAATGCTAGAAAACTATAAAGTAAGAATAGACTGCCTTGTGGAATAATACCATATACTCCCCACGAGATTACAAAGAATCCTATACTGAATATGACCATACCAATGATCCAAAAAGGAATGAGTTTACCTAAAATGTAATGGTGTTTCTTGATAGGCGAAACATTGATTTGTTCGATAGTGCCTATTTCTTTTTCCTTTACGATATTCAATCCGCACATATAAGCTCCGACCATAGTGACTAAGATGACCAATATGCCAGGCACCATGAAAACCTTATAGTTGAGATAGGGATTGAATAGGTTGATAGTAGTTAATTCGATCCTTTTTCTTGTTATTCCTTGTCCTGTATAGACTTGAGTCTGTATCTTACTGCTAAAATCCATGATGATGGAACTGAGGTAAGAACCGCCTAAACCAGCTTTCGTGCCATTGATGGCATTCACGGCGATGAATACTTTTTCTGAACCGTTTCGATAGATATTCCTTTCGAAATTCTGAGGTATTTCCAATATCAGATCTGCTTCGTCAGATTCGATACTTTTATATACCTTCTTGAAAGAATGCTTGCTTTCAATTAAATTGAAATATTGGGATGCAGCTAATTGACCAACTAGTTCATTGGAAAAAGCAGAATGATCATGATCTACTATGGAGATATTAATATTTTTCACTTCATAATCCGCAGCTAATGGCATAACCAATAATTGGATTAACGGTATCACAAATATCATAGGTAATAAGGTTTTATTCCTGAATATTTGTTTGAATTCCTTGATGAGTAAAAATTTTAGTGATCTCATTGGAGTCTGATTTTAAATTTTTTGAAACTAATTAATAAAAGGAAAACAGTCATTCCCGATAGAATCAAGGTTTCTTTCCAAATACTTATGAATCCCAATCCTTTGATCATAATACTTTTGACAATGATATAATACCATTTGGAAGGGATGATATTCGCAACAGCCTGTAAGGGTAGGGGCATATTTTCTAAGGGAAACATGAAGCCTGAAAACATAATGGTAGGCAATAGCATAGCCATTAATGAAATGAGCATGGCTGCTTGTTGTGTTTCAGTTACGTTTGAAATGAACAGTCCTAGAGATAATGCACAGAATATCAAAATACAACTTACTCCATATAATAAAGCCAAGCTGCCATTCATAGGCATATCTAATAGATAGATGCTCATGAGCAGAATAACGGTCAGATTGACAATGGATAAGAAAAAATAAGGAATTGCTTTGGCTATAATGATGATAAAAGGATTCACTGGTGAGACCAATAATATTTCCATCGTTCCTTTTTCTTTTTCCTTTACAATGGAAACAGAAGTCATCAAGACACAAACCAATAGTAAAACCAATGCCATCACTCCAGGTACAAAATTGGTGACTCCTTTCAATTCTGGATTATAAAGCATCCTCACTTCTGGCAATATAATAGTTCCTGCACCAGATATTTGATTGATTTCTCGCTGATAATCTGCTAGTATGTAACTGATATATCCTGTGAGCGTAGTCGCAGTATTGGGATCAGAAGCATCTGCAATTATTTGAATTTGTGCTAGGTTTTGGTGGTATAAATCATCCTCGAAATTATTAGGAAAAACAAGCACCAACTTTACATCTCCTGCTTGAAAAATAGATTCGATTTCATTTTTGTCGATGATGATTTCCTTTATATCAAATTGATTGGAAGCGGAAATTTTTTCAATAATTTGCTGAGAAGCATTATCTTTTGCATAATCACAAATGACAATATTTGAATTTTTAATCTCGTTAGTCAAGGCGAAGCCAAACAAAATAATTTGAGTAATCGGCAATCCAAAGAGCATAAGCAGTGTTTTATTATCTCTAAAAACGTGCAAGAACTCTTTTTTTACTAAGATGAAAAGTTGAGAATTGAAAATTGAAAATGGTTTCTTCATACTTTTAGTGTTGAAAGTGAAGTGGTTTTTAGGTTATATTCTTTGAATATGTTGATGCGTTATAAATCATTTTTTACTTCCAAAGGGAATGGAACTAGCTTACTCAAAATTCAATGCTTTTTAATCAAAAAATATCTGGATTTTGGCTGAGAAGCAAAACTATTCTTCATTCTTTTCCTAAATGGAAGAATCAAAAATCACCGCTGGACAGCGTTCTTAACGCTACAAAAGCTTGTAAATCCTAAACAAAATAAACTCGCTTTAGTAGCATTTTTTACTTTCAATTCCTGTTGCTATTTGGATTCAAGTATTTGTTTTACAACAGTTTATACTCAAATAGTATTTTGGTTTAAACGGATTTTTTGCACTTTTTTCACTAAACGCTGAAAGACGGAACTTTGGTCTTTTAAATTTTATGTTTGTGCAAATTTTTGTTGTTGTAACATTTTAAAAATAAAATATTTATCTCAAAATCTAAAAATCTTGCCATCTACCTAACTCCTTTTAGCTTGACGAGCTAATTGATAAAATACATCATCCATTGTTGCTGCATTAAATTGTTGTTTTAATGCAGTAGGGCTATCCAATGCCGCTATTCTTCCATCTACCATCATGGAAACTCTGTTGCAATATTCTGCTTCGTCCATATAATGTGTCGTTACAAAAATGGTAATGCCACTATCTGCTGCCTCATAAATTAAATCCCAAAACTGCCTGCGAACGATAGGATCGACTCCTCCTGTAGGTTCATCCAGAAAAACAATGGAAGGCTGATGGATGATTGCCACAGAAAATGCCAATTTTTGTTTCCAACCCAAAGGAAGTGAGCCAACAAGACTATCTGCGTGTTTTGTCAAGCCTAGTTTATGGATCAGGGTATTGGATTTTTCTTTCAATGCCTTATCTGAAAGTCCATATATTCCTCCAAAAAACTGGATATTTTCCTGAATCGTTAAATCCTCATACAGCGAAAATTTCTGACTCATATAACCTATATGCTGTTTGATTTTTTCAGTGGCTTTATACACATCAAATCCTGCGATGGTCGCTTCTCCAGAAGTCGGTATTGAAAGTCCGCAAAGCATCCGCATGGCAGTAGTTTTTCCTGCTCCATTAGCACCTAAGAAACCAAAAATCTCTCCTTTATATACATCGAAACTTATCTGATCTACTGCTGTAAAATCGCCAAATTTTTTACTCAGGTTTTTAGCAGAGATGACGATGTTTTCTTGTTTATACTCCATCATGATTCATTAATTGGATAAAACAGTCTTCCACTGCTGGCGTAATAGGTCGAATATCTGTATTATTATGTTGTAGAGAA
>JBNMOV010000289.1:0-6327 GCA_051275765.1 Maribacter sp.
TCCATCGAACATGATCAAACCTTGCCCCATGTTTACAGCAAAATCTCCTAAAGCCAATCCTTTGATATATTTATTATAATCCTTGAGGAAAAAGTGAACTGTTCCAAAATCAAAACCTACATTCCGTCTGTTTTCTCCTTTAAAAAATTGTTCTCCTTGATCTTTTTCTAATAAAAAACCATAACTCACTGTCGTTTCATATTGGTGTCGATAACGGATGAGAATTTTATTAGGATCGCCTAAATATCTCGATGCCTCTTCTCCTTCTTCTAAAGGGGTGTAACCTTTTTTAGTTTCTAAAAAACGTTCCCATCTTAGATAGATCTCATTTTTCCCTTTAGACAACATTTCTCGAAGGGGAACATTATAATCATCCACGCCACCTTTTATTCTAACAAAAGGTAAGAGGATGCGAATATCATTTTCATTCAATGAAGGGACGGCTTGCAATTCATAGAGGGCAATGAAATCTCCACTGGTTCTTCTGTAGTCAATGATATCGTTGATTTGTACATCGGAAAGGAATCGGAGTTGCTTGAGTTCTTCAGCTGATACCTTATTAATATCTAAGGGATTATTGAAATAATCTTCGAGGATATCTAGAACAGAATTGTCTTCAAAATCTCCATCTTCTTCTAAATTGGATAAAATATCTTCTATTTGATCCTTGATTTCATTGAAGTCATAGCTTGCATTATCCAATTGAGCAAAAGAACAAAAGGACGCAAAGAGGAATATAGTGGATATGAATAATCTGATTTTCATAATGCTAGGATTTCTTTTTCTTAATACCATAAGAAAGGGAAATAGCTGGTGTGAAACCTAAGGTATAATGATAAGAGGTAGCCATATCTATTCTAAGTCCATTGTCCAGTTTCAATCCTAGTCCAAAACTATTTTGTGTAGGATTGGTACTTATACCTGCTCTCAAAGCGAGGATGTCTATAATGAAATATTCTATACCTGCTTTGAATTGCATTTTCATTTCAATATCCTTTTCCAGCTCTCCTGCCACAACCAGTTTTTTATTAGGGGTATAAGCAGCACCTAGTTTGAAAACAGTAGGTAGATTCTCATCTGGTACGACTTCTTGCCTCACAGGATTGAAAATATGTACAGCTACACTCAGGTTTTCAATCAATTGTGCTTGCATTCCCAATTCGAACGTAAAAATGGATTTCCTACCATATTCTGGAATAGAAAAGCCTAGATAATCTAGTTGTGCTCCTATGGAAATTTTACTAGATAATTTTCTCGCATAAGCCAGCCCGATACGCTGCTCATTATAACCAGAAAAACCATAATAATTGACAGCTATACCAAAAGTGCCTGCTTTTTCCATCGGATAGGCATAAGCCAAAGAATAAGAACCAATATCCGTACTGAAAAATCGCATGTCAGCACCTATCATAAAACTGACTTCCTCCAGAAAAGCTAGTCCTGCCTGATTACTAAAGGCACTATTAATATCTGTAAAGGTAACAGAAGCATCGCCCATCGCTGCACCTCTTCCGCCTGCCATGGGAGAAGTACCATTTTGGGCAAAACCCATGTTGATGAATAATAAGAAAAGAAAAATAAGATATAAGTGTTTCATTTGCCAAATTTCATGCATGGAAGTTGTTTAAAAGTAGGGTTAAATATAGGCATTTAATATTAGTTGGAATAAAGTGCCTAGTTGGAAATTAGAAATTGTCTTTTATTTGTAATAATTATCTTAATTAAACCAAGAAACCATAAAATGATAAAAATTCCTTATTTAAATGTAGTCTAATTAAAAATAGTGTCATATATTTGTGTAATAAATCTAAAATACCATGTTAGGAAAAAAGCGTGATACGACTACATTTGAACCTGGAAAAGATCTTGTCATCCCTTGTGCTTGCGAATGGAGCAAGGATGCAAAAAAGAAATGCTGCAAGAAATTCAAGAAAGGAAATCAATGTAAGCGTTGTCCTAAAAGATAAGTGAAACGTATTTAATAAATTGAGTAGAAAGGGGTAGTAATTTTTTCTTCTAAAGAATTCAAAAAATCGTTGCAAGCCGTAGCTACGGAACTATTTTTTGTGTTTTTTAGAAGGAAAAAGAACAAGCATAATTGCTCAGGTTATTGAGTTCGTTTCACTAATGATACTTTTTAGTAAACTTTTAAAGTTGACTAAAAGCGAGTGAAGAACTATAGTTTTAGCCAATATTGAGATGTTGGCTAAAGTACTTCACCATCCCTAGCTTTAGCAAACCTTTTAGGTTTACCAAAGCGTGATTTTTGTTTGAAAATCCCCATTCATTTCATAGCTTTGTTAAAAATCGACGAATACTATGTTTGAACAACTGATCCATCAAAAACTATCCATCGCTAAACATCAGGTAGCTGCAACAGTAAAACTACTGGAAGGAGGTGCTACTATTCCCTTTATTTCAAGGTATAGAAAGGAAGTCACAGGAAGTCTGGACGAAGTAGATGTAGCAGAAATTAACGCAGAACTCAAGCGTTTCAAGGATATTGAGAAAAGAAGAGAAACGATATTAGCTAGCCTAGCGGAACAAGGCATTAAGAATCCTCAACTCATTTCAAGCATTAAATCTTGCTGGGAGCTATCCATTTTGGAAGATTTATATTTGCCTTATAAACCTAAGCGAAAAACTCGTGCCAGCATGGCAAGAGAAAGGGGGCTTGCTCCATTGGCAGAGGTTCTTATGCAGCAGAATGAACACGATGTAGAAAAACGTGCGAAGACATTTCTTAATAATGAAGTGCCAGATGCAGAAGCTGCATTGGCAGGAGCAAGAGATATTATCGCAGAAAAAATTACTGAAGACGCTAAGGCAAGGGAAGCTGTTAGGCGATTATTCGAAAAGAATGCTGTCATTTCTTCTAGAGTCATAGAACGCAATAAGGCAAAAGGAGCGAAATACAAAGACTATTTTGAGTTTACGCAATCATTGAAAAAATGTCCTAGCCATAGATTATTGGCAATGAGAAGAGCAGAGCAGGAATCCATTTTGAGGGTATCCATAGGTATAAATGCTGAGGATGCACTAGAGAAATTGGATAGGATTTTCCTCAAAAATAATGGTCCATCTGCTGCACAAGTCAATATGGCAATGGAAGATTCCTATAAACGATTACTTGGACCATCCATTGAAACAGAATTCAGAAAGCTATCTAAATCAGTGGCAGATCAAGAAGCTATTGGCGTTTTTTCTGAAAATTTAAGGCAGCTTCTTTTAGCAGCTCCCTTAGGACAAAAACCTACAATGGCGATTGATCCTGGATTTAAATCAGGCTGTAAATTAGTCTGTATCAATGCACTGGGAGATTTATTAGAAAATACGACAATATTTCCACATCCTCCTCAAAGACAAGTGTATGATGCTACAGAAATCGTACAAGAACTCATCCATAAACATGGCATAGAAGCAGTAGCTGTAGGAAATGGAACAGCAGGAAGAGAAACTGAAAAATTCGTTCAATCTGCTGTAGGAAAATCGAAAGTAGAAGTATTCATGGTCAACGAATCTGGAGCATCTATTTATTCTGCTTCGAAAGTTGCTAGAGATGAATTTCCTGATTTAGATTTGACAGTTAGAGGGGCGATTTCTATAGGAAGGCGATTGATGGATCCATTAGCAGAACTAGTAAAAATAGATGCAAAATCTATTGGAGTAGGACAGTATCAGCATGATGTAGATCAGGGAGCTTTGAAAGAAAGTTTGGATCTAGTCGTGAGTTCTGCTGTAAACCAAATAGGTGTAAATATCAATACAGCTAGTCAGCATTTATTGCGTTATGTATCTGGAATAGGACCTACATTGGCTAAAAATATTGTGAAATATAGGAATGAAAACGGAGCATTTAGTTCTCGTAAGGAACTCAAAAAAGTGAAGGGTTTAGGAGATAAGGCTTTTGAGCAATCTGCAGGTTTTTTGCGTATTCCTAATGCTTCTCATCCTTTGGATAATAGTGCTGTCCATCCAGAAAGTTATAAGATAGTAGAAAAGATGGCAAAGGATTTATCTCAGCCTATCGATCAGTTGATAGAACGCCAGGCTCTTCGCCATCAAATAAAAATACAGGATTATATCACACCAACGACTGGTTTACCTACTTTAAAGGATATTATAAAGGAATTGGAAAAGCCAGGTTTAGATCCACGAGGAAAGGCAGAAACATTTTCCTTTGACGAAGGTATTTCAGAGATGAAGGACTTAAGACTCGATATGAGAATTCCTGGAGTGATTACCAATTTGACCAAATTTGGTGCATTTGTAGATATAGGTATCAAAGAAAATGGCTTGATCCATATTTCTCAAATCACCAATCGTTTCATTAAGGATCCTGCTGAAGTATTGAAACTAGATCAAAAAGTAATGGTACGAGTAGTAGAAGTGGATATGGATAGAAAGCGTATTCATTTGAGTATGAAGGATTAGAATAGATGATGGGATATTAAGATGCTGAGGTAAAAGCATATTAAAATAAAAACTGCCGTTTTGCAAATTTGCAAAACGGCAGTTTTTATTTTAATAATAAGATGCAAGTAAAGTAATTGAAAATTATCTCGACATCTTAATATCTAGCTATCTAAATTAGAACTTCACATCAAATGTGTAAGAATCAGCATTATCAGCACTAGTTACATTTACATTAGTACACTGAATCATAAAGATGTTAGTACCATTGTTTACCAAGAATACATCGCCTATATTTATTACATTAGATTCAGTTATTAATGTACCCAGATTGTATTCATTTTCAATTTCAGATTGAAGCTGAATACTAGAGAAATTATTAATCAAGTCAGATGCAGCAGCAGGAGTAGCAAGAATAGTCCCATTTACAGGTTCTATTTTTTGCTTCCAGTTTTGATCATTTGGAAGAGCTAAATCTATACCTGCATCTCTGATGTCAGCAGTTGGATCAGTAGAACCTGTACTTGTACCAGTTTCTAAATCCAATCCACCTCCAGTAGGACCTGCTCTATTCAATAAGATTCCACTTAATGAAGTGATATTTGGAGTAGCTGTATTAGCTGTGATAGTCAATGAAACTGACTCGAAGTTTTCTTGATCATCTACTAAGATGAAAGAGTAAGCTTTTGCTACGCCTTCTGTAGTATGAGTTTTTACCAATATATCCATAGTGAATCCATTAATACTATCCCCTTCTAAGAAGTATGGGTTAGCAGGGAATGATGGATCAACAGGGCTATCACCTAAACGTAATCGGCTTAGATCAGAAATAGCAACACCATCTTCTTGTATCTCAATTCTATTTAAATCATTAGAACCTTTGATACCTTCCAAAGTTATTTTGAAATAAGTATCAGCATCTACGTTTTCATCTGTAACCAATCCACCATTTGCAGAAAGTAGCATTAAGCTCAATGGAGTAGTTACGATTACTCCAGTATTAACTAAAACAGATTCAGAATCAGAATTTCCAGCTTCATCTACTACTTCCATAGTATAAGTCTTACTACTTTCGTCAGAATGAGCCACCCAAGTTACTTCCCAAGTAAAGTTTTCCTTATCAGTACCAAATAAAAGTACACTATTAGAAGATGCAGAAGAACCGTTAATAGTTAACCTGTTAGCAAAATCAGTAATAAGTGAACCATCTTCCAAGAATCTAACATTCTGCAATGGACTGTCACCTTGAAGTGCAGATACAGAAAAAGTAAGTAATGCATCTGGAGCGACATCTACGTCGCTAGTTATAGAGCCAAAGCCATCATCCAATAAATCTAAAGTAGGAGCATTGGCACTAGGGCCAGTAACAGGATCTTCACCACAAGAAGATAAAGTAAATAAGACAAGGGCACAGATGAATAGCCCGCCTAGTAATGATAATCGTTTCATAAAGAAAGAATTTTTTTGTTAAAATATTTGTTTGATAATTGTTGTTACAAATAACGATATTCAGACCGTAAATGCTTCCTAAAGTGACATAATTTACTAATTATTAACCCAATTTTAAGATTAATTGATGTTTTTTAAGAAGCTATTTAGACAAAAAAATGTTTAGTATAAACAAACCCTTAGGGATGGCGAATAAATAAGTGTCTGGAATTGATAAGATATTTTTGTGCTAGGCAAGGCGGTAAAAGCCGCGTTACGCCTTAGCGTAATAAGGTTTTTGCCAACGCAGCATAGTGCAGAAAGATGAAGTCAAAACGGACAGTTATTTATTCAATATCCCTAAGTACACTGTAAAGTAAGTTGTTTAATATTTTGATGAGATTATTTTGGAATATGGCGAGGCATTTTTTGACAGCGTAGCCTTAGCTACGGTGGAGAAAAATAACGATGTCCAAATTTCAAAAG
>JBNMOV010000290.1:0-6309 GCA_051275765.1 Maribacter sp.
CTAATTCTGGCAATCCTTCTTCCAAAAGTCGCACACGAACTCGCTCTTCTAATTCAGCTGCTGCTTTCTTAGTAAACGTAGTGGCAATGATTCCTTCTGGCTGTACCGTTCCCGATTTTAGCAAGTCCACCATTTCAGACATGAGTCTGTAGGTTTTTCCACTTCCGGCTCCAGCCGATACTATTTTTAGGTTCATGTATTTGAGACGTTAGGTGTGTTGCCAGATAAAGATTGTTGGCTTTTGTGCAAAAATAGGGAATTTAGTGGATTTGGTTTTCTTACTAACTTTGAAAGTTTTTAAAACTTTTAAAGTTTCGCTAAACAGGAGTTCTAGCCTTGTCCAATCAAAACTTCATAAATCTTCTATATTTTTGATTTACTTGTTTTTTGGAAAGGTTTATGGCATCAAAGTTAATCAGATTTGATTGGTTTCAATGAGATAATTTCCTCATTAAATTTCATGAAATACTTTCTTTCCTTATTTTCTATGACAATTTCAAATGGCTCTGGCTTAATTGCAATAGAGGTAGGAAACCAGGTTTTTTTAATAGTATAATTAGGTAAAAGAAATAGACCTTCTTGTGTACCATTTGTTCCAAACCTTTTGGGATCACCTTTCCAAAATTCAGTTCCAATATTTTCTTGAAGTTGAGTATTTGTTTCTTCGACATTACTGCTTGGCATTCCGATTTCATTTACACATAATACATCGGATATATTAAAATCAGAATGACTAGTATTCTCCAAATCGTATCTAACAATAAATTCTGCTATATTTCCACTAGCATCATAGAAATAGAAAGAATCTGCATTCCAACTTTCAAAATTCTGGATTTTTCTACCATTTTCTAAATCTATAATAGGAATTCTTTTTTCCATCCATTCCATTGCTTGAACTAATTTATTAGATGGAATTAAAAAACAATAATGGTATTTGTGATCTTTTTCAGAACGCTCAAAAGTTAATTCACTCCATCCGATTTTTAATGTAAAAGAGCTGGAGCTATCTTCTATAATTTCAAAAGCTAAAATGTTGGAATAGAACTCTTTTTCTAAATCGAGTTGATTAGTAAATAATTTTATTTTTTTTATTTTCATAGAGTATAAATATTTTTTTATTTTTTGTAAAAATAATGAATTTAGTGGATTTTATTTTGGAAATATAATCTTAATTTGATGAGCAATATTTTAAAACCATACACAAGTAATTGAATAAAATATTTTAGTTTTCTTGGAAAAAAGCAAATAAGATAAAATATTGATAATCAATTAAAAGCCGCCGTGTCAGGTGTTTATTCACCTGGCACCATGCAGCTTTATTTTAGTTCTCCGCTTGATGTCAGGTGAACAAACACCTGACATGGCGACCTGTATTTCTTTTGAATTATACAAGAACAAAAAGTGTATGGTTTTAAAAGCAAGATTTACAATACAATCTTTTTATTCCTTGTTGTCTCAATAATTGAAAATCTTGATTAATCCAATGGCACCATCGTCTTGAATTTAGTTGTATTGCATCTAAGTGAACGTCTTCTAAATCTTCGAATTCTTGATCTTTTGGAAAAAAGGTAACGGTTTGTAAATAAATAAAAGTATCTTCTTCCTTGAGTTCTTTTTTATAATGTAATGGAGCTAAATACTCTATCGTATAGCTATAATGACTCCAATAATTAAAGAATAAAACTAAGGCTATTTTTTCCTCTAATGATTCGGCTTTAGTTTCAAAATGATTCCTAATAAAATTAAATGATCCTGATGAGCTATTTGCATCATTTATTTGTCCTGCATAGCTGAGATAAGTGATGTGTAAATTTACATGAAGACTTGTGTTTATTTCTGTTGCTGGAACAAACGGTTTTTATTCTGCTAGGAGGAATAACTTGTGCTAATCGCTTAGCAGAAACATCCCATCCGTTTAATAATTGGATACTTACTAAAGTATATAAGTGTAATATATTTGCAATGGTTTTAGTATCAAGATTTTCTTTTTTATTTATCCAACTATCCATAATTTCTGTAGTCTTATAAATATCTTCGGAGTAATATTTACTTAATACTGCGGCTGCATTTTGGATTAGTTTTTCTTCTTGACTAATTGCCCTCATAATGGCTTCTTCGAATAGTATATTTGGATGGCGATCTTCTGCATGAAATAATTCATATAATGCTTTATTAGCTAATGGAATATTATTATTTTTAATAGCCATTCTTAAATTCATTTCAGCTAATTCTGTTGTATGGGCATCTTTAGGAATATTTCCATGATAATTGATAATTGCAATAGATTTTCTTTGTTCATGTAATAATTTTTTCCAAGGGAGAGAATTGTCATTTTTTGCAATCGTAGATTTTAATGAAGAAGGCGATGCTGTAATAAGATGATCTGCTTTATAGTATTTTAATTGGAAATTCATTTTATCCCAATTCTCTTTAGTAT
The DNA here is from genome assembly GCA_051275765.1 of Maribacter sp. Taxonomy (GTDB): domain Bacteria; phylum Bacteroidota; class Bacteroidia; order Chitinophagales; family Saprospiraceae; genus JAHDCE01. The sequence continues at coordinate 2,438 of JBNMOV010000290.1, forward strand.
CTATATTTATTTTCGATTCACGGATACTTAATTGTTTGAAAATGTGTGCTTTAATAGACTTTGCTCTTTCATGATGAATTCGTTCATTAGTAGCCGTATTCCCTTCAATAGAACTATAACTCAATATATCTATAGAATGAATGTCATGAGGAATATCTTTTATTTCTGGATATTCTATTGGCGTAGTAATATTGGTATTAAATTCATAATTTAATTTTTGAGTAGTAAGAATCCCGTTTTTTGATAATCGAATATTACTAGGATTATTTAGTTGAGGTACGAAAGGAAGTAAAGGATATTTTCTTCTAGGAACATAGCTTGGATTAAGGTATGCACAGCTATTATTTCGATTTTTAATAACGAGAACAGAAGCAGAAATTTCTTTGCCCATTAAATGTTCTGGAACTGTTCCTATTTGAGCAATAATACGATAGTCACTAGTAGCAATATTTTTGGATAGTATTTCTTTTATTAAAACGGGTTTTAATAAAATACCATCATAAATAGGAGAGAAATCGAGTTGGTTAGGAGCATCGCAAGGAAGTTGTTCTCGAGTAATTAAATCTACAGCTATTCCATCATTACTATCAGTGAATATTTTATTGAAAAACTCTTTATTATGATAATAAAGCATCACTTTATTACCTTCTATTTTAATATCATCGCCAAGGTTGGCAATAATATTATCATAATAGTCAAATATTTCAATATCACATTCTTCATCTACTTCTTGTAAACCAAAAGCATTACTAGATAATTGATTAGGAATTTGAATTCCCTTTTTTCCAAAAACATGCGTAGCATAAATAATATTGCTTGCTTTATCTACTTCAAAACCCAGATCTCCTAAAGTATAATCTACATCAATCATATTGGCATAATGCCCTGGAGAATTTTTCCAAGCATCATACATTTCTTGTGCTAGTATTTTTATTGATTTCTTGTTGAGTGGTATTTTTTGAGGCTTGGACGATAATACATTTTCTCCAACTAATTCAAAATCATTTCCTCCAAAATATTTGACTCTCTTGATTGGATAAGCTAAATCACGATCAATTTGCCAATGACTCAATTTCTTAGTTCCAGATAAATATAAACTATGATTTTCTGCTGCTTTGAGTAAGGTCGCATTAAATTTTAATGGACTTAAATTTTTTGAAGCTCTTAATTCATTGATGAGCTGAGCTACTTCTTTTCTGAGTTCTTGCTTGTTTTCTGTATTGAACTGAGCAATACATTGTTGACTCAAGAAAAGAAGAAATAGTAAGATTGTTCTAGAAGCCATGTTGAGGGTATTTTAATTCATTAATATAACAAAGTCAAAACCTCAAAAGTTGGCTATTTTACGCTATATTCCGCTCACTTTTTAAAGGCGAAAACCTCTTTTGCAAACCATAAAAAAAGAAGGCAAAAATAGGAGCAACTAATACATCTACAGAATAATGTACATGTTGCCAAAGTAGCAGCGTAGCTATGGCAATACAATTCATCAATAATACCCCTTTAAGAATTTTATTTCTTGCGAATAAGAAATATAAAAATGCTGTGGAAGTATGTCCAGAGAAGAATAAATCCTTGGTCAAGGTGCGTTGAGAACCAATGATATTATCCACGACAGGATCTACCAAAATAATAATGTCTTCTGGTGCAGCAAGTGGTAATAGGAAAATACAGAGAATTCTAAATGAAAAAATGAGGGTATAAGCTTGTATCCATTGTGTGATTTCTATAGGAGATACCAAATGATGAATGATACTAGCCAATAGACCACTATAAATCAGTGTGAAAATGAGTACTGAAAAATCACGAGGCGTAATTAGTGCTAGTATCGGATCATTGATTAAGGCAGCATCTCTATGTTCGTAATAGTCGAAAATATCTGGACAGAGATAAACGATGGATATCAACAAGGCAAGAGAACCTATAAAATGATTTCTGACTTGTGGAGTCCAAGAGTTGCTCCAGTTGTTATTTAATCTAGAAAAGTAATCTTTTAGCATTTTGAGTCATTCGTTTTTATAAACATAATAATTTGTAAAGTTATTGTGAGGATAATTTACAAAGTTTAATTTTATTAAAACATAAAAAAACGCCTTTAGGATAGTTCTAAAGGCGTTTTTAAAAGATGAATGAAAAGTAATTATAATTTTATAAACTTCTCAGAACTACTAGCTCCAGTTTTTGGATCTAGAACTTGTATAAAATAAGCTCCTTTAGCCAAGGGAGCTACATTGATGTTATCATTGCTATTTCCACTTAGAACCTGCTTTCCACTAATGTCTGTAATACGAATATCCATTTCTGTATCTAAACCAGAAATAACAAGGATATCTTCTACTGGATTAGGATAAATAACAAAATTTATTTCTGCTAGGTCACCTACAGGAGAAGATAAGTTATTCACATGATCGGCAAAGAAATACCAAAATTCTTCAGTAGTGAAAATATCATTATTAGGACCTAGCCAGATATGGCCTGCTCCATGAACTGTCAAAAGAATAGCATCGCTATCTTCTGCACAAGGAGTGTAATCAGTTTTGGTGATCGTGAATCCATCAGCAGCAGAATCAGGAAGACTGCTTACTGCTGGTGTTTCAGAGCAGCCGTTTATTTCTGCCCATTTAGCGATGGTCGCAGGTGCAGAATTCAAACCATATAATCCAGCATCACCATCATAATTAACGGTTTCATCTGCATCTCCGTGGATGTGCATGGCAGGAACTGCACGAGAAGGAGAACAACTACTTGAAGTTGCAGTTGCCATAGTTCCTCCTTGAGAAGCGATAGCAGCTATTTTATCAGATAAATTACAACCTAAATAATGACTCATGATACCGCCCATAGAAAATCCACAGGAATAAATACGAGTATTGTCTGCACTATAATTTTGTATTAAATCATCTACTAGATTAGAAAGGAATCCGATATCATCTGGAGCAAAACCAAATAGGGATATATTGCTACCATTATTCCACGCACTTCCAAGAGGCGATTCCAATCCTTGTGGATAAACAGAAATAAAACCTTCTTGATTACCTAATTCTTTGAATCCTGTATTCTGCATATTATTAGCAGAGTCTCCTAAGCCATGAAGGACAAATACTACAGGTAATTTCGTACTACCATCATATTGAGGAGGTAAATGAAGGAAATAACTTCTGGTTTCGCCGTCATGCATCATCGTTTCGCTAGTCGTCGTCTGTGCGAAAACTATCATGGGTAAACATAATAAGAGGAGTAAAATATTTTTCATACTAAAGGAATTTGTTATGGTATAAATTAAAATTCATTGTGAAAATAAGCAATAGAAAATAGATTATGAAAATGAACTGTTATTTTATTTGGATATGGCTAATAAGGATGCACTTTTAGCATGTTTTGAATGTGATAGTATTAGTTGAAGTGAACTTTTTTACAGCATTTTTTGAATTTTATTTCACTTCCACAGACACAGGGACTATTTCTGCCTATACTCATTTTCTTTCTATTGAGATTTCTTTCTGCCATATCGTGATCGAAAATATCTTCTAGTAGTTCGTATAGTTTAGGGTGTCTTTTTTATAATAATTGAGGTCTTTCAAAAAAATATTCGCAGCATACCGCAAAGAATTCTATCTTATTTTTTCCACTATATGGATTGATATCTGAATTCGCATCATAAATTTCATCCATTTTATGATTCACTAAATCCAACTAAGGTAACATATAAGGTCGCTCTATCAATAGGGTAGGAATGCCATCTATATTGCCATCCATTTTATCAATGAGGTGGATAAATTCATGTATGGCAGTATTTCTTTTATCCGTTCCATTATCAAAACCATGATGAAGTGCTGGTTTGGATAAAATCATTTTTCCTTCCATATATCCTG
>JBNMOV010000291.1:0-6296 GCA_051275765.1 Maribacter sp.
GGCGAAAAACGCAGACATAGCCGTAGCTATGGCGAGTATTTTCAACGAAGTTAGCAAACAAAAAGGCAAGTTAGAATGTAGCGTTTATTTGTTTCTCGTCCCTAAGTTGAAGATGTGGTAATTATCAGTTAGCCCACTAATTTATAATAGTTAGAACTATCTTTCAATTTAAAAGATGTTTCTGTATCAGATTTTCAATTTTTAAGTTCGATGAAGCAAAATTAATTGACAATTGCACATTGAATTATCTTCTGAAAAGTATTTAACTATTTCTGAACAGAATAGATTACTTAGGACGAATTGGAATAAAAACAAATTAATAATCTTGGGTTTCTTCCATCCATGTTCTGAATTGCGTGATACCTTCCTTAAATGTAGTATTAGGTTGATAGCCTAATAAACGTTTTGCTTTGGAAATATCTGCATAGGTTTGTGGTACATCTCCTGGCTGCATTGGCAATCTATTGATGATCGCTTTCTTTTCAAAGACTTCTTCTATAGTAGATACCATCTCACTAAGGGAAACAGTTTTATGATTACCTAAATTAATGATTTCATAATTACTATCTGAATAATCCATTGCAGCACGAACACCAGAAAGTACATCATTGATATAAGTATAATCTCTTCGAGTACTTCCATCTCCAAACACAGGAATGGCTACTTCATCTTGTATTTTTTTAGCAAATTTATGGATGGCCAAATCTGGTCTCTGACGAGGACCATAAACAGTGAAAAAACGTAAAGCAATAAATCGAATTCCATACAAATGCGTATAGACATGTCCCAATAATTCACAAGATAATTTACTGCTAGCATAAGGGCTGATAGGCATCATCTGTTGATCTGCTTCTTCCCAAGGGACATTAGGATTGACACCATAAACACTACTTGAAGACGCAAAAACAAATTGCTTGATACCTTTTTCTTTGGCAAATTCCAACATATGTTGTGTTCCCATTACATTGGCTTGTTGGCAAGCTACTGGCGTTTTAATAGAAGCATGAACGCCAGCTTTGGCTGCTAAATGAACGATGATGTCAAAATCATCATTGATATGATTTTTAATCTCATCCATATTACAAATATCGACTTCTAATAAACGAAAAGAAGGATGATTTATAATACCTGCCAAGTTCCTTTTCTTAATATTTTGATCATAAAAAGGGTCGAAATTATCAATGGCAGTTACTTGATAACCATCATTGATTAATTGCTCTGCCAATGAACTGCCAATAAAACCAGCTCCTCCAGTAATGAGTATATGTTGCATGATTTTCTCTACTTTTTAATGCCTTTTTGGGTAATTAATTGCTTGACTTCCTCTATCGCTTGTCCTGTTACTTTTTCTGTGCTAAAATTATTACTAAAGTAACTAAGTGCATGATGGGAATATTTGGGATAATTAGAGGTATTGAAACCTTGCATGGCTTTGACCAATGCTACTGTGGATTTTGGAGGTATCAATATGCCTGTCTCCTCATTTTTTACAATCTCTGGAATGGATTTCCATATGGTAGTAATGACTGGTAAACCTAGACTATATGCTTCCATAATTACACCTGGATATCCTTCTCCATCATAATAACTAGGTAATATAAGCACATCGTATTCCTTGAGACAATGAAGTACCTCTTCTTTTTTTAATACCCCTTGATAAACACCTTTTTGTCGTTCAAACTTCTCTTTATATTCTTCGTTTTTAGAGGGGCCATAAATATGAATAAGGTAATCTTCTTCCAGTTGTTTTTTAGCTTCAAGAATATGATCAATCCCTTTGGTAGGATATAATGCTCCAAGGTAAATAAAGCGTTTGGAGAATGGTCTATTTCCTTTTTGTAATGAATGATCTGGTGTATTTCTGGAAGTAGGTAATTGGATGGTATTGGCTTTTTTGGAAGCGTAGAATTCCATCAGTTCCTTGGTTTGTAAAAAGAGAATATCTGCCTTTAGTACCGTATGTTCAAATAGCCATTTTTGAAAGCTACCATATTTTTGAGTGTATTCTTTCATATTGCCACCAAAGGGTCTGAAAATGAATTTTTTTCCAAACATCTTAGCCATAAAAAATAATAAGGGAGCTAAAAACCGTGTTCCTTTTTGACTGGTGTTTAAGAAGACAATATCTGTTTTAAGAATAGATATAAATACCTTGAATAAGACATAAAAAGGATTGAATATCTTTTTAAATCCTAAATATTTCTGAGTATTGACAAGGCTAAAAGCTTCCTCTTCTTTTTGGAGGTAATCCACCAAATAACCAAAAGATATGGTCGCTCCACCCACTAGTTGTGCAGAGATATTGGTGACTGGACCAATGAGTAATATGTATATTTTTTTATTAATGATGTTTAGATTTTTACCTTGAATCGCTTTGCCCATCCTAATAATTGCATCATCATCCACAGCTGATGGGAAGATTGGAATACACTTTGGGATGCACTGTTTTTCTGTTTGGAAATGCCATTGTCATAAATGCTTTGTAGCTGTGTTTCAGCGAAAAAGCCTTTCCATGGATTATTTTCAAATAATAAATCCTGTGCTAATTTTTGATAAGCTTCATTTTGATATTGGTGTAATGGAATATTAAAACCTTGTTTAGGATGATTAAATACTTCTGGTGGAAGTTTCTTTTCCATGATTTTTCGAATGATATATTTCTTCTGTCCATTATTAATCAATAGATGATCTGGCAATTGCAAAGAAGCATCAAATAAATCAGAATCTAGGAATGGAGCTCTTACTTCAAGTGAATTTGCCATACTCATTCGATCTACTTTGATGAGCATATTGGCAGTTAAGGTGTGTTTGAGTCTGTAATACATGATATTCCTTAATGCAGACCATTCGCTTATATTTTTAGGATATTCTTTGAGCAGAGGACAGTCAAAAGTTGTATTCAGTAATTGCTCAACTTGCTGAGATTCAAACATCTCATTGAGGGCGATAGGAATCTCATTCGTATCCAATAATGAAGTGCGAATCCCTCGTCTTATCTTTCTAGGAAGAGAGGCGTTTTTGATCAAAGGAAAATGCTGTGCCATGCCTAATCCCATATTAGCAAAAGAACGAATAGTGCTAGGGATTTTTTTAAATTGGATAATTTTTCGATACCATTCAAATAAATCATATCCTCCAAAAAGTTCATCTCCTCCATCTCCAGATAATGCGACTTTTACATACTGCGAAATTTCTTTAGAAATAAAATAGGAAGGAATCGCAGAACTATCCCTAAATGGCAAACCTACATGATCGATAATCGTCCAAAAAATAGATTCATCAAAGTCTAGATTAGGAACGACAACTTCATGATGATCTGTATCATAATATTCAGCTACTTTTTTCGCAATAGGACTTTCATCATATACCTGATTTTCAAAACGGACATTGAAGGTTTTGATCTTTTTACTACTTTGCTGTTGAAGCAATGCCACGACGGTACTTGAATCAATTCCTCCAGATAAAAATGCACCAATAGGAACATCACTGACTGTTTGGTGTTGTACTGCTTGCATCAGTTTAGGCTGAATAAATTCAATGGCTTCTGCTTCTGTTTTTATACTTGGATTAGCTGTATAATTAATCGTAAAAAAGGCCTTTTCTTCTATCTTATTTTCATCTAAAATCATATAATGACCAGGCAAAAGAGATTGGACACCATCTAGTAAAGTGATTGGTTCTGGAACGAGGGAAGTTCGCAAATAATAAGGTAAAGCAGTATGGTTTAGTTTTCGCTCAATAGATGGATTTTCTAATAGTGATTTCACTTCACTAGAAAAGGAAAATATCTTTTCATCATGATGATAATACAAGGGTTTTTCTCCAAATCTATCTCTTGCTAAAAGGTAAATATCCTTCTGCTGATCGTAGATACAAAAAGTAAACATTCCCTTTAACATTGGCAACATGTCTAGGCCATATTCTTCATAGAGATGAACTAGTGTTTCTGTATCGCTTTCTGTTTTGAATTGATGTCCTTTTTCAATTAATGGAGCCTTGAGTTCTTTGTAATTATAAATTTCTCCATTGAAAAAAATACAAATATCTTGAGTTTCATTGAAGATAGGTTGTGTTCCTCCCGCTGTATCAATGATGGATAATCGCCTCATTGCAAGACTCCCGTGATTCGATGAAAATTCTCCACCTTCATCTGGTCCACGATGCAAAATAGCATGGTTCATCGCAGCTACTCGCTTCTGTCTTTCCATTTGGGAAAGGTTGTTTTGCCAGTCTATAATGCCACAGATTCCACACATAAAAATTAGATGTTAGATATTAGCCACTAGATTTTAGATCAATACTATTCTAGTATTTAATTAAGATAATTTCTTCAATATTTTAAATGGATTTCCTCCTATGACTACATTAGAAGGTACATCCTTATAAATTAATGTATTCGCTCCAACGACTACATTATCGCCAATAGTGACACCTTTTAAAATGGTACATTTATCACCAATCCAAATATTGTTACCTATTTTGATGGGAGCAGTTTTGTAGCCATCTAGTTGTAATTGCTGATCATTCATTTTGTATTGATGATCATGATCCAATATGCTGACCATTTGTGCGATAGTAACATGATCACCTATTTCAATAGATTCATGTGCTACTATTCTAGAGTATTTATTCATATTAAAACACTTACCTATCTTTAATTCTCCTTTGGTAAAAAGAATGCTGTCATCATCTAAGATGATTCTTTCTTTGCAGATAATGCGTCCTTTTCCTAAAATATGAACGCCACACCTTTTTCCTATCATAGATAAACTAGGACATTGAAACCTACTCCGATAATAGATTCGCAATACAAAGTAGCGACAGACTGCCACAACTCTATAAACCCAGTTTTTATATGATATTCTCATTTGCTAGATATTGAGATATTGAGATTTTAAGATTTAAAAAGAATTTAGTCTTAGTATCTTAAAATCTCAATATCTATTTTTTAAGTGTATTCTTCAATTTCTTAACGACTGTTTCTCCTAGAAATTGATAAGCTGTTTTTTTACTGTTTTTGATGAGTTGTTCTTGGTATGCTGTATCATTTATGATTTTTTCTAATCCTTTTATGATAGCATCTGTATTGGCTTCATCCACTAATTCTGCACAAGCATTTTCTTTGATAAAATCATTCAAAAAAGAACCTTTTGGCGAATGTGCTATAATGGGTTTTCCTGATAATAGTAATGGAATGGTTCGAGTAGGAAAAATGGTTTGATATTCTATTTCTCCATATCCGCCAGTGAAGCCATGTGTCAATATACAAATATCAAATTCCTGTAACTTCTGATGTACTTCGTCTGGATTCACGAAACCTTTATGAATGATCGCATCTGTATCCAAGCCCCTATTTTTTAATAAAATAGAAGGAACATGTGTGTATAAACTTAGGCTATATTTAGGATTGCTTTTAATGGCTTTTACGAAACGTTGTGTAGCATCTATATTGGATTCATTGAAATTTCCAATAGCAACTAGTTTGTAATGTGCTTTATTCTTTTCAATGGTTTTAATTTCTTGGCTTTCCTTTGGAAACTGATCGAAAGTATGAACTAATGGAATGAATTTTTTGGAAGCATATTTTTTCTCATAAAATTGCTGCATTCCCTTACTCATTACAAACATATTTTGGGAATAATCAAAAATTTCGTCCTGTATTTGTACTGCTTTTGGATCAGTAATCGCCTTATTTTCAATATAGGTATTATGAAAATAAGAACTGAAAGGAATATTCATTTCTTTGGCGGCCAAACAAGCTGCATGACAATATAAAGCATTAGGATAAACGCCTATTATATGATCAATTTGTTCTTTTTGAGCGATGGATTTTATCTGTTTGATCAGTGATTTGAAACGTAATTTCCCAAACCATTCAAAAAAACGAGCTCCTCTTCCCAAAATGGACATTTCTGAGAAAAAATAGTGAAATACTGCTTTGTTCTTATCTCGTTTTGGAATGTCTTTTAATCGCCATTCCCTACTTCCTAAAACATGCATCTCACCATGGCTGAAATTCTTGGCTAGATTTTCAACGATGATGCTTGACCCACCTTTATATGGTAATATGCTTGAACTGACCATTAATATTTTCATGCCATTTGTCGCTTTTCCCAACTTGTTGTGATTTCCTCAAAAACAGTTTGTAAATCTTTAGTGATGCCCCATGCTGGGTAGTGTGTTTTCATCTTTTTTAAATCAGAAATGTAACACATATGATCGCCTATCCGGTTGTCCTCACTATATTGATACTTCATTTTTTTGCCACTGATATTTTCTATCCTGTTGAAAGCTTC
>JBNMOV010000292.1:0-6291 GCA_051275765.1 Maribacter sp.
TTATTTTAGAGGTAAGTGGTACGAATGGTCGCTGCTCCATGACTAGCTTATTATAAGCTTGAAATGGTTCGTCACAAATTAGAAGTGTCTTCCCTTCAGGGCAGTGCTTTCTTCTATTCATAATAACGAAAGTTGCTGCCGAATTAAGGGAAGCATCGTAGTATTTTTCCTTGTCCACAAAGGTTAGATCCCCAAATTCCACTTTGTGGATTTCATTAAGACCTAATACCATTCGGTCAGGATCGCCAATTATTTCAGCACCGATTTTTTCAGCGATAAAACTAACGGAAACAGGTGAAAGTAATTTCATGTAATTTGCCTTGTTTCTAAAATTGGAATTCTTAAACTATCGTTTATCAAACGAATAAAATATGGATATGTAACCCTATATGTTTAAAAATAGAATAAAGATAGAATGCGAAAATAGCAGAATTTTAGGAAAATCATGGAAGAGATTCCGCAAATATCTATTCTTATTGAAAGAACCTAAGTAACATCCACCATTATATTTGTTCTTTTTCCTTCTAAAAAAAACACAAAATCGTTCCGTAGCTAAGGCTATGCAACGATTTTGTGAATTCTTTACAAGAAAAAATTACTACGCATTACGGTGGATCTTATTTAATATCTTTCAATAAGTCAATTCAATAACGATTTAAAATTCTCTTTGTAGCTTAGTTTTAGTAACTTAAAGTGAAAACTATTTTACATTTAGAACAGTTTTATCGTTACAAAAAGGCTCGCTTCATGCAGAAAAACCTACATCCTTATTTGCAATATCTAGAATTTGAAAAAAGATATTCTAAACATACTTTGAGTGCATACAAAAAGGATTTGGAGCATTTACAGCATTATTTGCAGCAGCAATATGAAATTATTACGGTAGAAGAAACTTCTTTTGCTCAATTGAGATCTTGGGTTATCCAATTGATGGAAGAAGGTTTATCTGCACGTTCTGTACATAGGAAAATAGCAGCAATCAAATCTTTTTTTAAATATCTTCTGAGAGAGGGAAAAATAACGATAAATCCTTCTTCAAAACTCATTGCACCTAAAATTGGTAAAAGGCTACCAGAATATGCAGAAGAGCATCAAATGGAGCAATTGTTAGAAAACGTCACTTTCCCTGATGGCTATATTGGCTTGAGAGATAAGACGATCATCGAATTATTTTATGCTACTGGTATGCGAAAAGCAGAATTGATGGGTTTGAAGCTAAACAGTATAGATTTTAATAATTCCACTATCATCGTCTTGGGAAAGCGAAATAAACAGCGACTCATTCCTCTCTCTCAAGAAACAGAAATGAGATTAACTGAATATATTGAGACAAGAAATAATGAGTTTGGAGAGCATATTGGTGATGAACTTTTTCTTACTCAAGCAGGAAAAGCACTTTATCCTAAATTAGTTTATAATATTGTAAAAAAATATCTGAGTACAGTAAGTTCTACTGATAAAAAAGGACCTCATACTTTGAGGCATACCTTTGCTACACATTTATCTAATAGAGGTGCAGATCTGAATGCGATCAAGGAATTATTAGGACATTCTAATTTATCTGCTACCCAAATTTATGTACATAACTCTATAGATAGATTGAAAAAAGTATATGAAAAGGCACATCCTAAAGGAAAAGAAAAATAACTAAAATTTATAATTTTACGTCATTTATAATTCCTTAAAAATCATATATTTTTCTAACAAAAAGGAACTTTATTCTTATTAAAATTGTTATATTAATAGTAGAACAAATAAATATATTATATTTTTTTGAATTTTTATTTGGTAAAACTTGATTTTACATTTATAAAAATTTACATTTAATAGAATATACAAAATAGGCTACTACAACATTTTTCCTACATTGATATTGTAGCCTTCTTTATAAAGTTGTTTAAATTGAATACTTAGGAAATTGTTAAAGTCAATTTCTTAAAATTAAAGTCAAACAACTTCTTGATACATTTCTTAACATTGTTTAAAAACGACCTTGCTTATGAAGATTAAAACACAAGCCGTTAAATTTAGCGCAGATAACAAATTAATTGAATTTATAGACCTAAAATTGAGTAAACTAGAGCAATTCTACGATAGAATAATAAGTGCAGAAGTTATGCTCAAGCTCGAAAATTCAGGACAAGTCAGAGACAAGATAGCCGAAGTAAGAATTAATATCCCAGGAACCGTTCTCATTACAAAAGAAACCGAAAAGACTTTTGAAGCAGCCATAGACTCTTCTGTGGACTCTCTAAAAAGACAGCTTATCAAGCATAAAGAAAAAACAGCAACTAAGCGTTAATACCTTAGATATTTATTAGTTAAAAAGTAGGAATAATAGCATATTTAAAAAAAATTAAATATGCTTTAGGGAATAGGCAAATAATAATGTACTACCTTAAATAAAATGCTTCTCGAAATTTCGAGAAGCATTTTTTATTTATTCAACTAATAATCTTATATATTTAGGTCAACAAAACTGTAAACCATGAAAAAGTATTTTCCTTTCAGTATAGCTATATTTATCATTATTTTAATTGGATGCAGCACTGAGCAACAGAATAGCCCTACAAATGAAGCAAATATAGGGGAGAAAACTGAAATTCCTACTTCCAGACAATTTTCAGATTTAAAAGATAGTACTACAACTAGCATTATGAATGCCATCTTTGGTAATTATGATGAAGGAACAAAAAAATCCATCGCCAAGCTTGAAACTATCCAGGTAAAAGAAATGACAGAGAGGGTGTTTGGCGATTATGTAGATGAAAAAATCATTGCTAATCTTGTCTATAAAATAGCATTGGAGGATGGTAGAGTTGTCGTTGTTATTGCAGCAAAGCCAGAAGAAGGTTATGAATGTAGAATTTGTGCACCAGCGCTTGGTGCAGCTATATTAAAAAATAAGGGAACATCATGGTATATGGGTGATTTTAAATATTTTGGGATGACTGGAGCATATGGCTATCCGCCAGAGTTCAGCATAAAAAAAATAAGTGGCACAGATTACGCATTAGTTGAGGGCTATGGAGGTTTGCACCAAGGATATTCATGGTCTGGTGAAAGTTATTACTCTCTTAATGGAGGTTTTAATCCTATATTTTCATCTAGTACTTATAACGATAATTCTGGCACTTGCGATCCAAACAACAAGGATAGTGACTTAGGGTTATGCTACGAAAATAAGACGAACATTACGCTTTCGCCAAGAAAAAATCCTAGTGACCATTATGATATTCATACACATCAAACGGGAACGGATTGGGATTTTGATAATAAAAAAATCATCAAACTAGATACTAAAAAGTTATTCGTTTATGAAGAAAACACATATATAAAACAGAAAGATTAAGGGTAATATCACCTAATAGGCATTATTACAAATGGATTTGTACATCGAAAATTTATTCGTAATAATGTCTAATGAGGCAGTACCAATTTTATTTTCTCTATTCTTTTCTTAGTAGAGGCAACTACCTCAAAAGTATATTTTTTGTACGTAATGGATTTTCCATTAGGGGGAATAAAGCCGTACATTTCTAGTAATAATCCTGCTAAGGAATCAGCTTCGCCCCGCACTTCTTCAAAAACATCCATATCAATATCTAATAATTTAGAAATATCATGCAACATGATTTTACCTTCAAAAACGTAGGTAAAAGCATTTATTTTTTGGTAATCTATTTCTCTTTGTGCATCGAATTCGTCCTGAATTTCCCCTATAACTTCCTCCATGACATCCTCTAATGTGACTATGCCAGAACTTCCACCATATTCATCCACTACGATTGCCATATGCGTTCTTTTCTCTTGGAATTCATTGAGCAAATCACTTATTTTTTTTGATTCGGGGATATACATTACTTGAGTACGGATAAGCTCTTGCCATTCAAAATCATCCTTTTCTCTCAGATAGCCTAGAATATCTTTTACATGAAGAATACCTATTATATTATCAAAATCTTCATCAAACACAGGAACTCTGGAATAGCCTAATTTTCTCACTAACTTGAGTACTTCCTTAAAATCCAAATTAAAATCCAATGCTTTCACATCTAGCCTAGATCGCATGATTTGTTTTACCGAAATATTATTAAAATTTATGATACTCCTTAATATATCTACCTCCCGTTCTGAATTTTTTTCTCTACTCACTGTCAGTTGTATCGCCTGATCTATCTCTAAAGCAGACAGCTTATTTACCATAGCTTTACTTGCCAACTTTCCCTCCAAAAAGGTAGAACTATTCACCAGAATACTACTCATAGGATAAAATAGCCACTTGAGTACAAGCATGATTTTTGACATAAATTTTGCCAACTTCATGCTATTCAACTTGGCATATACTTTAGGGGAAACTTCTCCAAAAAGCACCAAAAAAAACGTAACGGTAACTACTGTAATAAGAAAAATGATAAAATGCCCTACAGCCTGTTCTGTCGTTTGTTCATCTATACAGCCGAGTATCGAATTGCAACCAGACGTAAGTGATGATATAAAACTTGTTCCACTGGAAAAGAATATCTCCAATGGAGCTGTAGCTATCGTGGAAAGAACGATGATCCCAATATTAATAAAGTTATTGGCAATCAAGATAGTAGCTAGGAGATAAGCTGGATCTTTTAATAATTTGAGTACTCGCTGAGAAGCTAATGAATCCTCACTTTCTTTTTTCAGTTCTTCCTCATCATTGTGTGTAAGAGAAAAATACGCCACTTCCGAACCAGACACCAAAGCAGAACAACAGAGAAGAACCAGGATAAGTATAATGGAAATAGCTACTTCTCCTGACATAGCTAACAGGAACAAAGGCTCTGGAAAAAAAGTATATAAAAGATTGAATCCAAAAGATTCGGGTTCCAAATTGTGTGATTTTTAATTGAATAATTTTTTAAATATAAAAAGACTCAAAGAGTTTACAAACCCTTTGAGTCTAAATAATTTTTAAATCTCCAATTCTATCTAGAATGGTAAATCATCATCAGCGGCTGGAGCATCGCTTTTTGCAGGTTCTACTGGCTTATTGCTTTTCGTTGGTTCTGCATTAAAACTAGTTTTTGCAGGCTCTTCAGCAGCAGAAGGAAAACCTCCACCTGTGCCTGTGCTTTCTCTGCGCTCCATAGAACGAAAGGTATTCGCTACGACTTCAGTATTATATCTGTCGTTACCATCCTTATCTTGCCACTTTCTATTTGTCAATTTTCCTTCTATATAAACGAGAGATCCTTTTTTTAATTGACTTTCTGCACGTTCTGCTAAATTTCTCCAGCAGATGACTGTATGCCACTCTGTGACTGTCTGCCATTCTCCGCTTTTGTCTTTATAACTTTCGTTAGTTGCTAATGCTAGGCGAGCTACTGCTGCACCATTTTCCAATCTCCTTACCTCAGGGTCTCTGCCCAAGTTTCCAATCAGTGTTACTTTGTTAATCATAATTCTTCGATTAAAGAATGTCCCTACAAAAAACGTAGGGCTTTCGCGTTAAATAAATATATTGTCTCAGATTTTGTATATACTTTTCAAGATACATCATCTAAGTTAAGTACAAATCTATGATTTTTGGGAATGCAAATCTACGGATTTCCTTTTTTTCTACACATAACCAATCATTTTTGATTACTTTAAAATCATCTGAAACATTTATTTCGACAAACTTGGCGATAATGCTTCGATGTGTTAGTTGTTGAACATAAGAGTCAGAAACCTTTGAAATTCCATAAAATTTGTTGAAAAAAATTTCTAAAAAGTCCTTTTGCTTTAGCAAGTCTTTTTCATTTAATTCTTTTTTAGTCTCTATCATCGGGTATTCATAGAGGTTTTTCCAGATGTCTTTTTCTGTTCTTTTCCTTATAAAAACCGCTGTTCCTTTATTAATAACCAGGTAATGAAAATAGCGGGTTATCTTTTTTATCTTTTTCGTTTTAATCGGTAATTCGCCAACTCGACCATCTTTAAATGCGATACACTTTCGCTTCATGGGACAGACATCGCATAAGGCTAATTTGGGCTTGCAGACCGTCGCTCCAAAATCCATGATTGCCTGATTATATCGAGCTGGATCTTTTTGATGAAGGACTTCATCTGCTATTTTTTTAATGTACTTTTTACCTTCCGTTGAATCTGTAGGAATATCTATCCCAAAAAATCGAGAAAGTACTCGATAGACATTTCCATCTACTACCGCATGAGGCAAACTATAAGCAAAAGAAGCAATCGCTGCTGCTGTATATTCCCCTACCCCTTTTAAGCTAATAATATCTTGATAAGTATCTGGAAATACGCCGTTTAATT
>JBNMOV010000293.1:0-6283 GCA_051275765.1 Maribacter sp.
ATTATTCCTGATATTTTTTATCCTAAATCCATGATAATTAATATTTTGAGTTATTATTAACTACTCCAATGTCGTACCGTCGTCATAAATTATCTTCTCTGGAATCCAAGTTATTTTTATGTCTTCCAAGTCTTTATTTCTTAATTTAACATCCTTGTCCATAAATTGATTATAATCAGTTTGGGCATCCCATTTAGCAGTAGAATTTGCTTTGATTCCATCATCATACGTGAGGCTGAAATTAGTTATTTCTTTATCGAATAAATCGTTAAGTATTACTTTTCCTGTAAAGGCTTTTACATCTTTATCTGATTTGTTTTCAAATGCAAACTTATAAGTTAGGTATTCTTGGTAATTTGCTTTGATAAATCCTTTGTCAAAAAGAGAAACAGTCAAAGCTTTGCCTAATCTTTTAATTCTTTCTTGATCTTCAATTTTTGCTTTTGCTGCCAATTCCTCTTCTTCTTTGGCTTTTTTCTGCATTTCCTCCCTTAGTTCCTTAGCTTCTTTTAGTACATCTCCATATGTTTTACCAAGCATATTACTACCATCTCCAAAAGCACTAAGAGCAATGTATCCAGTTAGTAGTTCAAAATCATCTTCTGACATCGATTTTTTAAGTGTGACTAAATCATCCTCGACAGTATCTTTTTTATAAGCATTATTAAGAGGATTGGAGCATGATATAAAAAATATCATGCTTAAGAATAGAAGTGTTGTTAATTTTTTCATTTTAAATTATTTATTATTTATTATTTAATCTAAACAGTGGTTATCGTCATTTGATTGGTTATTTAGATCATTAATAAGAGCCTCCATTGTAAGTATTGTCTTTTCCTTGTATTCTTTTGCGTATCCCCCTAGGTTTACCGTTCTTTTTATACAGTTTGTCCACTATTAGGTTTTCAGCAGTATTCAATCGGGGATTAGGGACCGACTTGGAAGCATAGGACTGATAAGTAATATCCGTTATATTGTATTTATATCTGCCTTCTTTGAAGTAAATGCCTATTGTATAATTCATCTTAATATCAATAGGTGTTCCAAGGGAGCTGGATACACTTAATTTGTTAAGATCCTTTCCGTATATTTTCTCTTTAGTTTCTACCTGTATTACATCATCTGCTGAATTGTAGGCTTTAGCAAACCACATTTTAGCCCTGCTGTATAATTCTTCACTCGATGTACTATTTACCTGTACAATTTCAGTAAATGATACTAGGTTAGTTTTTTTATCAATATTGAATTCTTGCTTGTATAAGTCCTGCCCAGCAAGTAATAATGGAAATAGAAGGAATGCGATGATTAAATTTTTCATAATTTAGATGTTAGTATATCTGTTTAACTGTAATCAATAATATTTTACCATGGCAAAGGACAGAATCCAAAAACTCACAGAAATCAGAGATAAAAAGCTAAAGTTAAGAGACAAACTAAGAGCTGAGGTCGGAGAAGTAAATAATAAATCTAAGCTTAAAACCAAAGAAGACAAATATAATTTTTTCTTAAAGTCTGCTCTTATCAATAGAGCTTATTCACTTGAGTTATCAATTATTTTAGTTTTTTCTGCCCTTTTATAAGTGGATCTAACCTATCGAGCATTCTTTTATTTATAGATTCTACTTCTGGATGAAATAGAGCAGGTTTGTTTTTTGCTCTAAACTCAACATTTATTCTCTTTGCCATTTACTTGGCTAGTTCTCCAATCTTCAAGGTTATACTAGACGGCTTATCTGCTCCACTAAGATAATCGTATGCTGTAACTTTATTAATCCAAATTTATCTAGGATATACATCATATCCCTTCTTGTTTTAGGATCCTTGTATGATTCATCTTCATCGAAATACCTCAACAGTCGTTCTTCTAATACACTGTAAAATAAGTAATCTTAAGTTTTGATGGCTTATTTTGAAATTTGGACATCGTTATTTTTCTCCACCGTAGCTAAGGCTACGCTGTCAAAAAATGCCTCGCCATATTCCAAAATAATCTCATCAAAATATTAAACAACTTACTTTACAGTGTACTAAGTTCTTGCTATTTATATTTAAATCATTTGTCCTGTATTTGTTAAATATCCTTGCGGCATGCATACTTTATACTTATTCCATCTCTTTTTGTTTTGTCTTTGATGAATTCATCCTTATTGTATGCTTCAGCAGTTTTTTGGTAGGTAATGAATTTAAAACAATTTATCAAGTCAGTAACATAAAGTACTTGTTCTATTGACAAATAATCATAATTCTCAATTTTGGTTTCTTGCTCCAAAAGCCATTGCACGTACACCTTTTTTATATGACTGTTTGAGTTTATTGCAATTAACTTAGATAACTCTTTGGAAATATAGTATTCTTGCCTAAAACGCCCACCACTAGGAGTACTCTCCATTGGAGGAGAGTGATACTCTATACCTTTCCTTGGATGCATAAGCAATCCTTCTCCTTGAAAAAGGTAATCAGTATTAAATAACCATTTTTTTACGTTTCTAGAGTAATGGTTATCGCTTAATCCTAGAAGTTTATGGAATTCAATAGAAGAAGTGTAATCCTTGTTTTTTACTTTGATGAACCCTATCATTATAATTTGTGTGGTTATTATTTAAAAAAATATTTCCTTTTTTTTGTAGAAAAATATTATAAATTTCCTATTTCAACATTGTTTTTGCTTTTTCCAGCAATGATAATAATTCAGGGAAATCATCTGTATTTAAAAATGCATACGACTTGCTGTCATACTTTTCTAGTTTTAAATAAGTTTCCCATTTATCTTTTTTACTCCAGTAGCAACCTGCTTGGAATCCTGCTCTACTTTTGTATATTACTTCTGTATAATTGCTTGGTGTAGATGTAAATACTTTTTCTTGCATTACCTTAATGGACTTTATTAATCCATCAATTTCATCCGCATCTAAGGAGGCTACTTTAGTATCAGTGGAGTAGCTACTTTTGACATTCATTTCAAACTTCACAGAACTAACGGATTCAGAACTAATGAGATCAGTATAATATATTACACTAATTTCTGCATCCTTTACCATTCCAACATCTATAAATTCTTTTTGAATTAGTGTTCCTGCCTTGGAAGAAAACTTTTCTGCGTTGCTAAGTTCCTTTTCTTTAGTACCAGTTTGAGCATAACCAATATTTAATGCTAATACTGAGATTAGAATAATTAATACTTTTTTCATTTTATTTATAGAATAATTTTATTTACTGATAACCTGCTGCAAATCCGTTATCTCCTCATCTAGTTCGATTATCTCATCTATTAGTTTATCTTCTTTTTCAGAAGACTCCACTCCTTTTATTTCACCTCTAGTAGCTACCAATTCTTCATTGGCTAGCTTAATCAGCTCGTTTATTACTTTCCCTTTGTCATCATCAGAGTCGTTAGCCATAGCTTCATGGCTCTTGCTTGTGTTCCAATAATATCTAAATAAATATCCCCAGTACTTTTGAATTCTGATAAATCAGATGGTTTTTTGCCTAAAATTTCCTCTCCAAATAGTTCTGAAATAGAAACGCCGAGAATATGTGCCACATTAGGCACTATGTCTACTCCTGATGTTCTTGTGCCATTTTCATATGTACTCCAAGAACGCAAAGGAATTCCACTACCATCAGATGCCTCTTTCTGAATTAACCCTTTATATTTTCTTAATTATTTGATTATCAGTACTTTGCTATTCTCTTTGTTTGCTAAACATTAAAATATGCCACATCGTATGCTTTCTAGTATTATAAGCTTATGTGTGTGCCTGATATGACGTATATTTACACTGTATAATACAAGGTACGAATTATAGGTTAAAAAGCAAACAGATATGATAACTGGAGAAAAGAAATTAGAGGAGAAATACGCACAGGTAATAAAGAAGCATCTCCCCATAGCAGAGAGAGAAAGGATAATAGTAGCAGAATTCGGAGCGGAGTATCAATACCATTAAGGTAGTAATCCAGAGATAAAGGAAAGTAAGGGAGGATCAGCTGCCACTCATGAAGAGACTTGTATATACGGCTTTGGATTGTGCAAGAGCACAAAATAAAAAGACTGCGGAAATGATAAGCTAGATAGAGGAAATGATACAAATAGCAGCATAAAAAATAGAGATAATGAATCAAACAGCAGGAAAAAAAAGCAAGCTCAAGTGGATATCCATAATAGGAAAACATTATGAAGAGGAAAGAATTACGGATGTGCCTATCGACTACCTATATATCATTAAAGAAGAAGTAGAAGAGAAAGTAGCAAAGGGAGAAACGCTTACAAAAAAAGAAGCTGACCTCTACCTATTTTTCCAAAACGAAAAAGTACAAAAAAGAATGTACTGGACTCGCAGAAAAAAGGAAGTAACAGTTTAAGTAAATCCATTTCAAATGGATTCAGATCTATTTTGAGAGCTAATATATAATCAATAAAAACTAAGAAGATGAGCATCTATAAAGGAATCACAGTAGCGGAATATCGCAACACAGACATGTAAGTAAGCAAACTGAACTATTTCAGCTATTCTTTCAGAGAAATAGCAGCAGCCGTCCATATGTATGTATATAGAATAAGGACTCGCTGAAGAAGCAGGTTATGTTCTTTGCAGGAGAGGATTTTAAGGAATTACTATTGGAGAATGAAGAAGAGCAATATCTATACCCTAACTGTGCAGAAATGCTTTTGGATGATGAATTGGGAGAATACATCCCATGACTCGATAAAGAAGAAGTAACCAAAGCGGTAATGATGAGTGGAAGAATAGACTTCCACATATCATTTTTCGAACTAAGAAAACATATGGCGGAGAATACTGAATATTCAAGAAATGAAGCCATCAATGATTTGGTCAATAAGAAAACACAAATAGCTATGCCCACATTACAAGATATGAGGTTGCATGACGAAGCTGCATAAGAATTGGTTTTTTGTTTAGGTCACATTGTGATCTAGTTGTTTTGATTCAAGGGGAAAGACCGCTTATCCTTCCCCACTTTTGAAAAACGAATTATGGCTACACAGATAGACGGTATATTACTTACATCAGAGGAGTTGATTCAGCATGATAACTAACTCGTGCAGAAGGTTATGGATGCAGCCAACAAAGCATGGATGCGTAGGTTTCAGCAAACCAGTCTACTTACTACCGATGAAGTGGTGGAAAGATTAAAGAGACCCCAACACTGTAAGGACTTGGACGAAAATAGGACATCCCCGATTAGGTAAATTAGGATTCCTCCTAGAGGGAAACAACTTTAAAATATCGGAATACGACCTATTCCTGTTCATAGAAAAAATGAAATAAATTATTAATAAATCGACTCATTATTATGGGAATTGACACAACAAAAGATCCAGTAGAAAAGAAAAAGCCAACGGCAAAGGATCTGCTCAAGCAGACGAATGAGATAGGAACTATCGTATCTGGAGTTATTCATTTGTTAAATAGTGCAGTGCATTTCGGGACAGATGGGATAAAATTCAAGGCAGTTGCCCTTCAAGTAAAATAGTTTGGCTATTCTTTTTGATTATATATTAAAGCCTTCTTCATTAGTTTGAAGAAGGCTTTTTGCTGTATAGTGCTTGCTTAATAGTACACCATACTGTACACTTTGAATAAAAAAAGCCTGCAAGTCATTGACTTACAGGCTTTTAATTTTATGTTTAGTAGACCTACTAGGACTCGAACCTAGAATGCCAGAACCAAAAACTGGTGTGTTACCGATTACACCATAGGTCTAAACCAACCCTTTTTTATTAGAGTGACGCAAAGATAAGTACTTCTTATCTTTAAAAAAAATTCTTAGCTATTTTTTTTTTCAAAAAAACTAATCTTTTTTCAAAAAATATAAGCAGCGATATTGATTACGAGCACGTTATAAGAATACTAAATATAGCTTGCTATACTTAAAAAGATCATAAAAACGATCTGAGCGATTCCATAATGAAAGAAGTTATTTGATGAAATTTGTTTTATCCTTAATTAAGGTATAACTTTAAACGAAGTTTAATGGAATTTACACTGAGCTTGAAACATAAAGAAGAAGACTTTATAAATGCTTGTATCCAGAAAGAACGCTGGGCACAGAAGCAACTTTACGAGACATACTACAGTAAGATGATAGGTGTCTGTCTTCGCTATGCCCGTGATCCAGATGAAGCCAAGGATATTCTGCATGAAGGTTTCATTAAAGTATTCAGGCATATTAGCAAATACCAGCCAGGTACCTCACTCAACGCTTGGATCAAGCGGATCATGGTCAATACTTGTATAGACTATTATAGAAAAATGTCCAG
>JBNMOV010000294.1:0-6273 GCA_051275765.1 Maribacter sp.
TCACTTTCCGCAATGACTTGCAATGCAGAGGAATCATTTCCCATATGGACAATTCTATATTGTACCTCAAAATTCGTTTGATACAAAATAGGTTCCGTCTGGATTCCTTTATTGACACTGCATGAATAGCAACAAAAAATCATGAAATAAATAATGATGAATGTAGAAATATGGGTTTTACTCATAAGGTGGACTCATTTGATTTGGAAATAAATTCCTTTCTGATATGAATTTTAAAGCAAGCTATGGACTATTATCTATATTTGCGTTTGAAAAACTACTAACAAACTCTTAGATAGTCAAATTCAAATCCATGTTTAAGAAAACTATAGGAATTTTAGGAGGAGGGCAATTAGGTAAAATGACAGCATTAGCTGCTCAGAATTGGGATGTGCCGCTTCGTTTTTTGGATGTGAGCAATGATTTTCCTGCTGGCAAAGTCTGTCCATTTTTCGAGGAAGGAAGTTTCAAGGATTATGATGCTGTAATGGCTTTTGGAAGAGGCTGCGACATTGTTACAATAGAGATAGAAGCGGTCAATACTGAGGCATTGAAACAATTGGAAAAGGAAGGGAAAATCGTACATCCTAAGCCTAGCGTATTGGAAGTGATCAAGGATAAAGGATTACAGAAACAATTTTATGCTGACCAGAATATCGCTACTTCTGATTTTATTTTAGTAGAAAATAAAGAAGAAACAAAGGCAAAATTGGAAACGGGAGAATTATCTTTTCCATTTGTTCAAAAGGCTAGGGTAGGCGGCTATGATGGCAAAGGCGTAGCAGTGATTAAGAATGAGGATGACTTCAATAATAAATGGTTGAAGACGCCATCTGTAATAGAAGATTTAGTACCTATAGAAAAGGAACTGGCAGTAATAGTGGCTAGGAATGAATCTGGCGAAACGGCAGTATATCCTACTGTAGAAATGTTATTCAGCGAAGAAGCTAATCTAGTAGAATTCCTACTTTCTCCAGCGAATATCACAGCAGAGCAAGAAGCAGAAGCCAAGGCATTGGCGATAGAAGTAATCAAAGGATTCAATGTATGTGGATTATTGGCAGTAGAAATGTTTCTGACGCCTACAGGAGAAATATTAGTGAATGAAGTGGCTCCTCGTCCGCATAATAGTGGTCATCATACGATAGATGCTTGCATTACTTCACAATATGAGCAGATGATACGTGCTATAACCAATACACCGCTAGGTAGCACCAAAATGACTTCTCCTGCTATCATGCTCAATCTATTGGGAGAGCCTAATCATACTGGAAAGGTATATTATCAAGGGGTAAATGAATGTCTCGCACTAGAGGGCGTGAAAGTGCATATTTATGGAAAAAAACTTACAAAACCTTATCGTAAAATGGGGCACGTAACTATCGTGGATCAGGATACGGAAAGACTGAGAGAGAAGGCTAGATTTGTACAAAAGACACTAAAAGTGTTTGCTTTGGATTGATTTTTTGGTAGTACTATAAATTAGGCATCAAGATTTTTGGGGTTTCCTTATTGTTGAAAATTATAATAACTGATTTTCAGTACTTTGTGAAATATAAAACCCTAAAGTTCTCCTATTGTTTAGCAGATGAAGTGTATATTTATAGCATCACTAAATATCTACTTTGCCTTTAAATACAAAGGCAGTGTAAAATGCACCGTCGTATAAACATCTGGAACAGATTCTACCCATATTTTACCATGATATAAACTAACGATTCGATCGCAGATAGCTAGACCTACACCAGAACCATCATAATCTCGTTTATTTAATCGACTAAATATCTTGAATATCTGCTTGCGATATTCTCGCTCTATTCCTATGCCATAATCCTTGATAGAAATATGATAAAAATCTCCCTCTATTTTATTACTAATTTCAATATAACAGTTTCTTCCATTTTTTCTGAATTTCAGTGCATTGCCTATGATTTCATCCATTAGGGCATAGGCATGGCTATACACCATATTGAAATGAGTATCCGGATAATTAATGTTTACTTCAAAAGGGGCGATGGCTTTTTCGTATTCTTTTTTAAGGACTCCTACGAGTTTTGATAATTCTACCTGCTGTATGTCAGTATCAGTGACTCGTTTCAGCGTAGTAAATTCCAAAAGACGAATCAGATTCTGATTCATCGTAGAAGCTCCTTTTATGATATATTTTAAAAATTCTCGACCATCCTCTTCTAGCAGATGATAGTACCTTTTATTGAGCAATGAAGAAAAACTCACGATATTACGAATAGGTTCTTTTAAATCATGTGAGATGATATGAGCAAATTGTTCTAGCAGTAAATTTTGTTCCTCTATCTGGCCATTCTTATTTTCCAACAGCGTTATTTCTTCCTCTCTTTCTGAGATGATTTTTTTGAGATTCTGATTCCTTGAAATTTCTACATCTTTTTTAGATTGCTCTTGTAATTGCTTAAGGAAAGGATACGCTTTATGAAATTCTCCTTTGTCTTCATAAAATTTGATGACATTGTTCAGTACATCCCGTTTCTCCCTTTCTTGCTGATATTTTTCTGCATAAGTGAGCGTTTTTTGTACATAAACCAATGCTTTTTCTTCTTCTCCTTTCTTGAAAAATATAGTCGTCATCAATACGAGTCCTAAGCAATAAGTCATATGAGAGGACTTGTCCTCAGACATATTCATTCCTTGACGAATATGTTCCAAGGCTTGGTCTAATCTTTCCTCATTAATCAATATATCACCCATACCGAGTAATGCATGAATTTTAAGATAGGAAAAGCGATTATCCTCTTTTATATACTTATCTATGATATCTAATGATAGTAGTATATTATTTTTCGCAGCAACCATATTTCCTAACTCCATGTATGGAAATGCAGTATTTATTAATAATGCCCCTTCCATATAATCATCTTTGGCTTCCTTCGCTTCTATTAGAGCAAGCTCGATATATTCCAATGCCTTTTCAAAATCATTGTTGCTTGTATAGGCATTCGCTATATTATTATAAATTTTAAGCTGCTCTTCCTTTACATTAAATTGGAGTGCTTTGAGGAAATAATTAATAGCTAATTCGCAATTGTCCCTACTGTAACATAGAATCCCTATAGAGTTAGTAGTTACTGCAAGTTTTTTATTATCAAAAGAAAAATATTTTCTGGCAATGTGCAGCGTATTGGACAAAACATCATTAGCCTTGTCTAGTTTACCTTGTATCGTAAGACAACGGCCTAGTATATATCCACATTCATACTGATATTCACGAGCCTCTAAACGCATAGCAATATCCAATGCTTTCTGTGCTGCATCAGCAGCTACAGAAGCATCCACTTCTCTCATTGCTTTTGCTTCATTGCATAGCTCTACCATCTGCTCATACTCAAATGAGGCTGTATTTATTCCGCTACCACTAGAATGTTTTATCATCTGTTGTCCGTCGCTAATATTCTATAGTGTACGAGAGAATTTCTGATAGGTTTTATTTTTTTAATTAAAAATTCAAATATACGTTATTTGTAACAATATTCACACGTAAATCGTGGAGAATTGTAATGTTTATATTCCTTCAATACTGGAAAAAATCTTATTTTCCTATTCTCTAAAAATAGGTAATTTATTTTTTCAACATTCCTTATGTACCTTTGCAGCATTATTTTGAATTCATTGAAGTAATTTTAAAAACCTTCATTAAAAATCTGATAAAAAATGGAATTTCGTAAGGAAAAAGATAGTATAGGTTACATAGATGTACCTGCTGATAAGTATTGGGCTGCTCAAACCCAGCGTTCTCTTCAGAATTTCAAGATAGGTGGACAGAAAATGCCTAAGGAAATCATTCAGTCATTTGCCATATTGAAAAAAGCAGCGGCTATGACCAATACTGAACTAGGTGTACTGACCAAGAAGAAATCCAAACTCATAGGCAAAGTATGTGATGAAATCGTAGCTGGAGAACTGGATGATCAATTTCCATTAGTTGTATGGCAGACGGGCTCTGGAACACAGTCCAATATGAATGCGAATGAAGTCATCGCTAATCGTGCTCACGTCATCAATGGCGGAACATTATTGGATGAAAAGAAATATGTACATCCTAACGATGATGTGAATAAATCACAATCATCCAATGATACTTTTCCTACTGCGATGCACATCGCAGCATATAGCAAGCTGATATATTTGACCCTTCCAGGAATGAAAAAATTGCGAGATACCTTGAATAAGAAGGCTCGTAAATATATGAAAGTGGTTAAAATAGGACGTACCCATTTCATGGATGCTACACCACTCACGATGGGGCAAGAACTATCTGGTTATGTATCCCAGTTGGATCATGGTATGAAAGCGATTAAGAATACTTTGCCACATTTAGCAGAGCTTGCTTTAGGTGGAACAGCAGTAGGAACAGGATTGAATACACCTGCAGGATACGATGTATTAGTCGCTAAGAATATTGCTAAGTTGACAGACTTGCCTTTCAAGACAGCAGATAATAAGTTTGAGGCATTAGCTGCACACGATGCTATTGTAGAAGCACATGGAGCATTGAAAACAGTAGCTTGTTCTTTGATGAAGATAGGTAATGACATTCGTATGTTGGCATCTGGACCTAGATCAGGTATTGGTGAATTCATCATTCCAGCTAATGAGCCAGGTTCATCCATCATGCCAGGAAAAATCAATCCTACACAAGTAGAAGCCCTCACTATGGCTATGGCACAAGTAGTAGGAAATGATGTAGCCATCAACATTGGTGGCATGAATGGACACTTCGAGCTGAATGTATTCAAGCCTATGATGATTTACAATTTCTTAGTTTCTGCACAGTTGATTGGAGATTGTTGTGTTTCTTTCAATGATAACTGTATCGCAGGAATAAAGCCGAATAAGGAACGCATCAAGCATAATCTATTCAATTCATTGATGTTAGTAACCGCATTGAATACTAAAATAGGTTACGATAAGGCATCTATCATCGCTAAGACAGCTCACAAAAAAGGAACGACACTTAAGGAAGCTGCCGTTTCTCTAGGTTACCTTACAGCGGAAGAATTTGATGCTTGGGTGAAGCCAGAGGAGATGATTGGATCTTTGAAGAAGTAAGAGTAATATTTTAAATCAGATATTGAAAATGAGCTGTTCCGTTTGGGGTGGCTCATTTTTTGTTATTTTTCAAAAATGAAAAAATGAAAAAAACAAATAGCGTTTTTATTGCGGCCAGTTTGGATGGTTATATCGCAGACGAAAATGGAAGAATAGACTGGCTTCATGTTATTCCTAATCCTGAACAGATAGACATGGGCTATATTGAATTTACTTCAAAAATAGATGCTCTTGTGATGGGACGAACAACTTATGAAACTGTCCTTGGTTTTGATATAGATTGGCCTTATCAAAAGCCTGTATTTATATTGAGTAATACCTTGACTGAAGTGCCTGGAAAGCTTAAAGACAAAGTTTTCCTTGCTAAAGGAACATTGCCAGAAATTTTAGAACAGGTTCATCAAAAAGGATTTTATCGACTATATATAGATGGAGGAAAAACCATTCAAAGCTTCTTAAAAGAAGACTTGATTGATGATATGGTTATTACGATTATTCCTATTTTATTAGGAGGAGGTTCTCCATTATTTTCTAAACTTCCAAAAGAGTTGGAATTTGAGTGTATAGGAACGAAAATCTATTTAGATAAGATTGTTCAGAATCATTTTAGGAGGATAAAAGAACGATAGTAAGTAAATAAAGAATCTGTTACTTTTTCAATAAATGGAATTATTATCTGATGTTACGCATAGCTAGATTAGAAGCTATTCTAATTTGATGGTGACTAGTCATTATATTTTAGTGCTTTACTTGCTGGTTCTTGTTCTTTTTTGTAAAAAAAAGAACCAAAAATTACCCGACCAGATGCAGTTCTTAACGCTCTGACAATACTCGAAATCCTAAACAAAATAAAACTCGCCTTGGCAGTATTTCTTTTACTTAATTTCATCTGTAATTATAACTACAGCATTTTTGTAATCGCCAGTTTTATGCTCAAACAGTATTTTGTTTTAAACGGATTTCAAGCACCGTCTCCACTAAACTGCATAATGTCGGGCTCGTAGAAACTTCATTATAGACAAGTATAAAAAATTGGTAACCAAATAACTACCCTAATATTAAATATAATAAAAGTAGATACCATTTAACTTCTTAGTAGGATTGACCTTATGGATTTTAGTTCAAAAAGTGCTTAAAATCCGTTTAAAACTGTATACTGTTTGAGCAAAAACTAAAGAAAGTAAAAGAAAT
>JBNMOV010000295.1:0-6244 GCA_051275765.1 Maribacter sp.
AATGTAGGAATTCTGACAGTTTTCTTTTCTTTTTCATAATTAGGTGGCAATATTTGTCGAAGTGTTTGAATGGCTCGCATCGCTCCTGCTGGAAAAGATGCTTTTATTTCTATTTTACTGGTATTAATGTCTAATTTATATTCTTCTTTTTTTAAACCTTCTACCTTTTTTATTTCAATGAAATTACTTTCTGATGCTTTTGTTTTTGGAAGTATTTTTTTTAAATAATTAACTTCATTTTTAAATATATCATCTGCATCTATTTTAGTGTTAGCAGACAATAAAAATGTGCCATCTTTTTTTAATTCCATTTTTTGAGGTAATGGAATTAAATTGATTTCTTTTACTTCGTTTATTTTATTTTCGGTACAGGAAAATAAAATAAAAATTATTAAAAATATAAAACCTGTTCTATTAATATTTTTCATGTATTTTATTCATTGTTTTTACGTTTAATAAATTAATGTCAGTTTCTGTGGTTTTAATTTTAATTACTTTACTTTCATTAGGAATTAATGTAAAATAATTATCCGAATATTCAGCATCTATTCCGTAGAAATAAATATTCTTTGTTAATTCTTTAGAGCGTACATCTATTTCATATCCATAGCTTGTTTTTAATACGTAATATTGGAAATTCTCTTCAAGTAATTTTAAATCTTTTGTTTTTGAAAAATAAAATAAATTCCTTGTTTTATTTTTCTTTAAAGTAGCAACGGCAAGCACTTCATTCAAATTAATGTTCCCTAATTTTTTTATATTAATAGTATGATAAACTTGGCTAGAATGATGAGGGATATTTGCAGCTATTTCTTTAGTATAAATTTCATTGCCTTTAAAATCCATGATTTTAATTTCTAGTACATCATTCACATTTGTTGGCATATCAGAAACAATAGAAATATTCAATGCTAAAGAATCCTTTTCATGAGAAATAGCTAGAGGAGCAAAAACATTCCTCGCTTCATAATGCAATGCTTTCCAATTGCCATAATAATCTCGACTACTCCAAGAAGCGACAGGCCAACAATCATTCAATTGCCAATATAAAGTCCCCATACAATAAGGCTGATTTCTACGCTGTGCCTCTAAGCCAAAACGCATGCCTTCGCCTTGCAAAACTTGACTCACATACACGAAATCCTCGAAGTCTGTCGGCACTTTGTAATCTCGTGCCATGTATTCATTTATCAACTTATTTCCTCTTGGATGCTTTTGATGTGTGTTCATGACATCACTAGCTAAATTCTGTTCTTCTTTCTCTGCAAATGACTCAATAGTAGATATTTGAGGAAAAGATTGGAAGCCGAATTCACTCATGAAACGAGGTACTTTCTCTGCTAAAACCTTGAAAGGTTCAGCATCATGCCATACTCCCCAATAATGTGCATCGCCTTCAAATTGATGCTTTGGATTACCTCTGCCAAACTGTGGTGAAGATTCCCAGTAAGGCAAATTAGTAAGTGAATTTACTTCACTTGGGAGGATCTTTATAAATACTTTCTTATAAGCTTTCCAAACCTTTCTTCGCTCTCTGTTACTAAACGCATCTTGCCAGCCCCACCTGTGCCATCCTTCTGAATTTTCATTATTTCCACACCACAAAACAATGCTTGGATGATTCCTTAATCGAATGATATTTTCTTTAGCTTCTTGTTTCACATTTTCTAAATAATCCTTATCTCCCGGATACATGGCACAAGCAAACATAAAGTCCTGCCAGACCAAAATTCCTAATGAATCACACAGATCATAAAATAAATCTTCTTCATAAATTCCACCTCCCCATACTCGAATCATATTCATATTCGCATCGAGTACATCTTGTAATAAATCTCTGTATTTTTGAGGCGTAACTCTGTCTTGTAAATTATCTTGAGGAATATAATTCGACCCTTTCATAAAAAGAGGCTGACCATTTATTTTAAAATAAAATTGCTTACCTAATTTATCTTTATCAGTAATTAATTCTACTGTTCTTAATCCTATTTTTCGGGCTGTTTCTGCTACTATTTTATTATTTAATCTTACAGCTCCTTTAATATGATATAAATGTTGTTTTCCTTGTCCTGTAGGCTGCCAAATTTTTGGGTTTTTAATAGAAAAAGGAATACTGATTATTCCTTTATTTTCTTTTAATTCTACTTTTTTAATTGTGCCATTTACCTCAAATTCATAATAACTGTCTTTACTGTTTTTTTCATAATTAAAATGAGCAATTAAATCAGCGTTACTTGTTGAAATATTTTTTTGCTCGATATGAAAATCATTAATTTTAATATCAGACCAAGCGACTAATTTTATATCTCGCCAAATTCCTGCGGTAGTAATCGTAGCTCCCCAATCCCAACCATAATGGAAACCTGCTTTTCGAGTCATCGTTCGAGTACCTCCAGGTAATTCATAACCTTGTTTTTTTATTTTATCTTTTTCTATTTCAATAGGAGGATGAAAAATTATTTTTAATTCATTTAATCCTCTTTGTAATGATTGAGAAACATCTACTGTCCATGATCTAAATTGATTATTAGCAGAAAGTATTTTATTATCATTCAAATAAACATCAGCATAAGTATCGAGTCCTTCAAATATTAATTCTTTGACTTCTTTCTCAAATACTTCAGGCATAGGGGCAAACTCAGTTTTATACACCCATCTTTCATGTTTAATCCATTGTACGCTGTCCTCATTTGTTCCTACGAATGGATCTGGAATAATACCATGTTCCAATAAATCAGAAAAATTATTTCCGGGTACTTTAGCATCATGCCATTTGCTATTATGAAGAAATTGCCAATTATCATGAAGCAATTTTTCTATATAATTATCTTGAGCAAAAAGCCCTACAAAAAGAAAAAGTAATAGAATAGTCAGTTTAGTTCTCATCATCTAATTTTTGAAGAATAGAAAGTAGGCGTTCTACTTTGCTAGATTTTGTTTCCTTATTAGGTGTATAAAATGATGTTGCTACGGGAGTTAATGCTAAGTTAGACTTAAAAATTGTGCTTGAAGCACTAGCGTGAAATTCTCTTATTTCTGCTTGGTATAATTCACTAATATTATCTTCATTGATACCAGATCCCGCCATGATAGAAATTCGTCTATTGGCTTGTTGAACGAGTTCTCGAAGCTGTTCCTTTCCATCTATCGCTTTAGCTGCCAAACCTGATGTCAATAATCTAGTACAGCCACTAGAAATGATTTTTTCTAAAGCTTTTGTAGGATTAGCAACACAATCAAATGCTCTATGAAAAGTAACTTCCATAGGTTTTGCGAGTGCTACGATTTCTTCTGTTCGTTTTTCATCTACAGTTCCTTCTTTCGTCAAAAATCCTACGACTATACCTTTACAGTTATTTCCTTTACAAAAAATGATATCCGATTTTATCGTTTCGTATTCAGTAGAAGTATAAAGAAAATCTCCAGTTCGAGGACGAATAAGTACGAAAATATCTATATCTAACTTTGTCGATGCTAGAATCATTCCTGCTGATGGCGTTGTGCCACCTTGTTCTAAATTGCTACATAATTCAACTCTCTTTGCTCCAGCTTTTGCAGCATTGATCGTTGATTGTACAGAGTTAGTGCAGACTTCCAAACAACTTTTAAGATACATAAGGATACGATTGTATTCCAAAAATAGAAAAATCCCTGTCCGAAACATCAGACAGGGATTCAAAATATAAAATCCTCCTTTTTTATTATTGTAATTAGATAATCAAATTTCTACTTTTTCTATTTCAAGAACCAAGGCATTGCGATCTGTTTCCAACAAAGCCATCAAATCGAAAACTTTGTCACTAAAACCAGCCAAAGCAAATACTTTACTTTCTGGAAATTGCAAACTACCATAGCTATTCAAATCGAATGAGTAGATATATGGATCAGCACCTGTACGCTTTTTATAAGCATCGAATTCCTTTTTAGGAGAATATCCGCCTATCCACCCTTGCATATCAGACAAGATGATAATTCTGTTGTAAGACTTCTTCGCTGTCTTGAAGATCGCATGGAAATTCGTACCAGCAGACTTTGCATTATTGATCAATCCATCTGCGATAGTCATCGCTGCATCACCAAAATATGGCTTTGCAAATGAAGCATTATCAGAGAAACGCATTAAATCCGCATCGTTGCTTTTGTACAACATCGCTGCGAAAATTGCCCCGATTTGGATAGGTGTCTTCTTATCTTTTCCTCCACCCCAAGTCATAGAACCAGAATCATCTAATACCACCAAAGTCTTACCTTCGAAAACAGGTACATTATCTAATGAGGTTTCAATCGCATCATTCAATGCTTTTTGAATCTTACGGCTATACTTATTATTAATATTGGCTTCATTGATCGCATCCAATGCAGACAAGAAACGAAATGGCAAAACCTTACTTTTCTTAATGCGATCGCGATCAATTAAAGTCGCTAAAGCTTTATCCAAAATATTTGGTGCTTGCTCAGCGATGTTACGCAAATTACGCAACAAGGCGAAGTAACCCAACTTGTTTGTAGCAATCAAATCATTCCATGCAGCAGCTTTCTTTTCTGCTTTGTCTTCAGCAGTTTCAGCTACTTGTCCAGCCTTTGTCAATTTCGCTTCCCAAGTATTAGTATTCCGCAATGTTCCATTCACCAATTCTTGCAATGCCTTAGCATTACGTTGTGTTGGAACAGGGTGTATCAAATTTACTAAATCCACTAACTTCACTTCTCGATTTTCTCCTCTATACTTTGCGATTTGGTATCCATCGAACTTATCGAAAGCAGCGGCAAATCCCTTCTTCATGGCATTAGGTATTGTCTTGCCTCCTTTATTGAAGTAGTACGCCACGATTTCCAACATATCATCTGGACGAGAAACGATTTGTGCATAGAATTCCTTAGACCAAGTTTGACCAGAAGCATAAGCTGCCAATTCCGCTGCCAATACATGCGTAATTGAACGCATATTGAATTTGGTACGAGCATAGATTGCAGCCTGTGCTGCGAACTTAGGATCTACTTGTGCCAATAATTTGACCAAGTCTTTAAAAGTGTCTTTAGCATTACGATAAAACTGATCTTGTGCAAATGATGTCAACATGATTGAAGCCAACTGCATCTTAGGAGATTGTTTATAGGCTTCCCCTCCTGCAAGGTTCATCGTCTTGTTATTTGTATTCTTCTTGAAATTGAATAATGACATGATGTTGGATTGTAATAATGAAGTAATTAGTATTTCTAGGGATGTATTTTACTTCAATCAAACTGATGGAATTATATTCCATCAGTTTGATATCCTTTTAGAGTTGCCATTTTAGGCAAAAGTGTTTTAAGGTAATGTCGGTGGTTACTCTTAATTATTATAAATAATAATCAGTGGGAACGCTCGTCACTTCTTAGAGAGAAATGTGTCAGTTGAGCTCTCAGTCTATCAGTCGCCTGATATTTGATACTTTGGAACCATTAGGTTTAACGATGAACCCTTAAAACTCGACACCATAAAAGCAACTTTATGCTTTAACTTTCATAAGTCATGTGCTTTAAAAAATAAACAATTAGAATTAATAAAATATTTAGGCAAAGGCGTAAGTGTAAGTTTGTCGAGCCGCTCTTACTCCAA
Source organism: Maribacter sp. (assembly GCA_051275765.1). Classification (GTDB taxonomy): domain Bacteria; phylum Bacteroidota; class Bacteroidia; order Chitinophagales; family Saprospiraceae; genus JAHDCE01. Next base: position 5,600 of record JBNMOV010000295.1, read on the forward strand.
TTACTTAGAGCAGTGGGCACGTTTTGCTTCATCTCAGAGAGACTTAGACTAACTCTCAGTCATCGGTCTCCCGAATTCCAGTACCTTAGGGCCGTTATAGTTACGTGAATCGATGAATTACACTTACTCAGCACTAAATATTTTATATGTATTTAAAAATCCGAGGAATAATAATTTGTGGTTTTAAAATTTTCCGTATGCGGGATTCGAACCCACAATCTCTAGGTTACAAACCCAGCGTCCTACCAATTAGATTAATAAGGTCGAAGTAACACAAGTTTCACCATCGGATACTTTATATTTTTTTAAAAAATACTGGGAAAAACAGAAGGTGTGTTGATCTATAACCTAATATAGTTCCGTATGGAAAACGAAGTAACACTTTCTTCACCACAGTATATTTTTATTCCTCCTTTGAGAAATGTCCTGAACTCCTGACGGGGATCGAACCCGCAATTACTCGATAGAAAGTCGAGTGCCTTGCCAATTTGGCTACAGGAGCGTTTTAATTTTTTATTAATAAATTCGAAGCTTAGACAGGACTCGAACCTGTATCACTAGAGTCAAATTCTAGTATCCTTGCCTTTGGACGACTAAGCCGTAATGATTGAAAAAAGTCGATGTAGTAGGACTCGAACCTACGAC